>NZ_JBJJBV010000140.1:0-17853 GCF_045446735.1 Nocardiopsis protaetiae | reverse complement strand
GGGCGGGAACGGCGGCGCCCGTGGTGCGGGAGGTGCCGGTGGAGCGCGCGTCGGTGTCGGCGGGCTCGGCGGTGTCCGCGCGGGTCGGCGCGGCGGCGTCGGCGTTCTCTGCCCGTCGGCCGCCCGGAACGGCGCCGGGTGCATCGACGGGACGGGAGGTACTGGCGGGGCGCGCCGGGGCGGCCGCGTCGGCGCGGGTGGGACCCACGGGACGTGCGGCGGTGGCGGCGTCCGTGGTCCGGGGGGTACCCGTGGGGCGCGCGTCGGTGTCGGCGGGTGCGGCGTCGGCATCGATGCGGGACGGCGGCGCGGCCGCGTCGGCACGAGTGGGGCCCACAGCGCGGGCGGTGTCCGTGGCGGGGAGGGAGCCCTCGGCGGTGCGGGCCGGGTCCTCGTCGTCGGCGGACTGGGGGAGCCAGGGGGCCGAGGTGGGCTTGGCGGCCGGGCGGCCCGTGGCGGCGGCGTAGCGGGCGGCGTAGTCGGACACGTCGTAGCCCGGCTCTTCGCGAGCAGGCTCCTCCAGGTCCCACGGGGCGGCGTGCGGCCGCCCCTTGCGGCGGGGCCGGACCGGCTCCTCGGCCTCGGCGGGCAGCGCGGTGGCGCGGCGCTCCTGGAGTTCGCGCGCGACCCGGATCCCCTGGGTGCGGCCGCGCAGGCGGCGGGCGGCCGGGGACTCGTCGTCGTCGACGGCCCCGGCGACCTCCTCGCGGCTGAGCGCGGAGGTGTCGCCCACCGAGTAGGCGCTCTTGGAGCTGAGGTTCACCGGGGTGTGCCCCGAGGAGGCGCGCAGGCGGGAGAACCACTCGTCGCTGTCGCGCTCCTCCTCGCCCACGGTGTCGTAGACGGGTTCGGCGAACCCCTCCTCGAAGTCGTTCCCGCCCGTGTCGGCCGGGGCCGCCTCCGGGGCGCGGCTCAGGGCGAACCCGAAGTAGTTGAGCACCCGGATGCCCACCCCCGGGCCTTCGGGGGTTTCTTCCGGCTCGTCGCCGCCGGTGTCGGCCGGGCGCTCCACCGCGGTCACCGTGGCGACCGAGGAGCGGGCGGGTTCGGGTTCCGGTTCCGGGCGCACCGGTTCCGGGGCGCGGACCGGCCCCGCCTCGCGGACGCGGCGCAGCGGCGGCGCCTGCGCGGGTTCGGGCCGCAGCTCCTCGACCTCGACGGCCTCCACCGTTTCGACCGGTTCGGCCACCACGGCCTCGCGTTCGGCCCGGCGGCGCGGCAGCGGCAGCGGGCCCGCCTCCGGGTCGCGGTGCCACACGCGCACCGCGACGCGCACCTGGGCGGGCTCGTACTCCGGGGCCAGGCGGGTGTACACCCGCGCCTCGGCGAGGTAGCGGGCCTGTGACAGCAGCAGTTCGGTGAGGCGCTTGCCCTCGATCACCGGCCTGGTGACCAGCACCGTGATCAGGCCGGGCGGCACCACCCACAGCACCAGGTGCCACCCGTTGCCGAACACGAACGGGGCGTTGAAGATCCCGAGCAGGATCACCCAGACCAGGAACACGCCCACGGCGACACCGAAGGTGCCCACCGGGAGCGGCATGGGCAGCCGGAAATCGTAGAGCTTGTAGAGCCGCTTCTCGATACGCCAGATGTTGGTGTACGTGGGCAGATCCACGTTCCCGGCCTCCCTCGCCTATTCCGTAGAAACGCCCATCGCCCCCGCGAGCGCCGTCGCGATGACCTCGATGATGCCGGGAACGTAGAAGACGACCCCGATGAAGATCGCCAGGATGATGAACTGAGCGAACCGCGTGATCTCCCTGGTGAACAGGAAGAAGATCGCGACGATGGACACGATGACCAGGAAGAGCGGACCGAAGAAGCCGCGCAGGAAGTCCGCGAGGCCGCCGGTGTCGGGGGCCTGCGCGTCGGCCAGGACGAGGGGGTCGGCCCCGCCGAGCACGGTCACGGTTTCGGCCGCGGAGGACAACAGGGGGAGCATGTCAGGCGCCGCCTCCCGGTGTCGTTGCTGCTGTGCTCATGGTCCTTCTCGTCTCCTTGCCTACGTGCCCCGTCACTCGCCGAACGAGTGGGGGGCTCCCTGGATGTCACGCACGTGCCACTCACTGCCGGAGTTCACGACGGTGACCAGATAGCCCTGCCTCAAGGTGCCCGTCTCCTCTCCCTCGGGGGCGGGAACGGTCCAGTGCACGGTGACGGCCACCTCTCGTACGTCATCATCCCTGTTCGAACTCTGGGATGGCACCGTGATATCGGACAGTTTGGAGAATTCCAGGGTGTTCGCCGGAAGTGGGGCGATCGTGGCACCGGGTTCGACGTAGCGGTCGAGGTGGCCCGGCTCCTGCGCGTAGGCGCCGAAGAACCCGGCCAGTACCTCTTCGAGCTGTTCGGCGGCGGCCGCGTCGGTGTCGAAGGCGGCCTGCTCGGGCAGGGAGGCGCGGGCGGGGGCGGCCAGCAGGGCCGGGCGGCCGGAGATCACGAGGGAGTCGCCGTCGGAGTAGACGGGGACCTCCAGGCTCATGGGTTCGCCGTTGACGTCGGCGCGGACGACGACGAGGGCGTTGTGGTCGTCCTTGACGTCGATGGCGGTGACGGCGAGGTTAGCGCCGGTGAGCGAGTCCGTGGGGACGTCGAGCCCGGGGGCCTCGCCCTCGGGGACGAACGCGGCCAGGGCGGTGCGGCGGGCCTCGGCGTCGTCGGTGGTGAGGTAGGCGTCGGCGAAGCGGAGGGCGAAGGCCGCGGCGGCGGTCTCGGGGAAGGCCGGGGCCTGGGTCCGCTCGGGCTCGGGGGCGGGGTCGGGCAGGGCGAGGCCGCCGCGCAGGGGGAACCAGATGCCGTTGAAGATGACGACGATGAGGAACGCCCACAGGACGGCGCGTCCCACGCCGACCCACCAGCGGCCGCCGGCGCCGGAGCGGGGGCGCCGACGGGGGGTCGGGGCCTCGTACTCCGTGTCGTCGTGCCGTTCGCGCACGGCGGCACCGCGCCGTGGTGCGTTCGCCATCCCCGACCTCCTGCACACAGTTCCGTGCCGCCCGTGCGGACGGCGTATCCGCCATGCCCTTGTCTACCCCATCCCTATAGTGAGGCATTGTGCGGGTTGGGCGCGGGCATGGGCGCTCCGCGTTTCCCCGTCAACCGCGCATTGCGCGCAACAGTCGAAGTTCCCAAAGGGGGAACAATACGGCAATAAGCAGGCGAAACCATCTGATGACCGCCCCCATCCCGCGCTTTATGGTCGGCCCGAAAATGGATTAGTCACCTGTTGGGGAGCAACATGTGTCCCCGGGGACAGAGAACGGCCGCCGGATTGTGACCGGGGTCTCCCCTGGGGCCGGGCCGACGGGGGTGTCTATGATGACCCGGTGATCCCCCGTGAGCCCCTCCCCCGCGCCCTGTTCGCCCTGTTCATCCTGGTGACGGTGGCGCACCTGGCCGTTCAGGCCATCGGCGCCGAAGCCTGGTCGCGCCCCACCCAGGCACTGCTCATGCCGCTGCTGGCGGCGTTCGTCTGGGCCGCGGCCCCGCGCCCGCGCGGGCGGCCGGTCCGGCTGACGGCGGTGGCGCTGTTCTTCTCCTGGCTGGGCGACACCGCGCCAGCGTTCGCCTCCGACGACACGGCGTTCCTGGTGATGGTGGGCTTCTTCCTCGTCGCGCAGGTGGTGTACATCGTCGCGTTCGCGCCGTGGTGGGCGCGCAGCCCGCTGGCCTCCAACCGGACGCTGCTGGTGCCCTACGGCGTGGTGGTGGCCGGACTGGTCGCGCTGTGCGCGCCCGGGGCCGGGCCGCTGCTGGTGCCGGTGCTGGTGTACGGGCTGCTGCTGGGGGCGATGGCGGTGCTGTCGGTGGGGGTGCACCGGTGGGCGGCGGTCGGCGGGGCGCTGTTCCTGCTGTCGGACGGGCTGATCGCGCTGCGGGCGTTCAGCCCGGGGTTCGACCTGCCGCTGAGCGGGGTCTGGGTGATGCTGACGTACACGGCGGCGCAGGCCCTCATCGTGCTCGGTGTCCTGGCCCGCGACCGCGAACCCGCCGAGGAGGTCCCGGCCTGAACGGGCGGCCGGCCCCGCCCGCCGACCGAGTCCGGCCGCCCGGAAGGGCGGCGGCGGGACGGGCCGCGGGGCGCCTCGGCGTGCGTACGGGTCCGTGAGCACGAGCGGCCTCCGAGCCGCCGCCAGGGCCCCGGAAAGCGGGACCTGCGATGTCGGAGGGGCGGGCTAAAGTCGGCCGCATGGATGAGGAAGGCGTGCTGGCGCGGATTCGGGACGACGAGGCGCTGCGGTACGCGCTGGACCTGGTCGGGGACTTCGACGTGAGTCGGCTGGACCCGGTCGAGGAGCTGCGGCTGCCCGACGGGTCCCGGCCCACGCCGGTGGCCGGGTGCGCGGCGGGCGGCACCTACTACCTGTGCGGGCCGATCGGAACGCGGCGGCCGGTGCTGTACGCGAGTTCGGAGGGGCAGGCGACCCTGCTGGCCGCCGACCTGGCGGAGGCGCTCGCGGTCATCACCGCGCTGGCGTCCTGGCAGGACGCGCTCGGCGGCCACCCCCTGGACGAGCTGGAGGAGGAGGCCCGGGCGGACCACCCCGGCCTCGACCGGGAGCGGGAGCGTATCCGCGCGGCTCTGGGCCTGCCCGCGCTCGCCCCGGAGGAGGCGCGGGAGCGGCTGCTGGCGGCGGCCCGGCGCACGGTGCCCGGCTTCCTGCCGGTGCCGGTGGAGCACGACGGGTACTACGACCCGATGCCCGTCGGCGGTTAGCCGGGCCCCCGGGTGCGGGGTGCCGGTGGGGACAGGTGCCGGTGGGACCGGGTGTCGGTGGGGGGCGGGATGATGCGGGGTATGTTCGACGACCTTCACGACATCGACTGGGCGGCGCTGGAGCACGCCTACGGTCCGGCACACGAGGTTCCGGCGTGGCTGTCCGCACTGCGTTCGGCGGACCCGGCGGAACGGGACGCGGCCATGAACGGGCTCTACGACGCGGTCCACCACCAGGGCAGCGTGTACTCGTCGACGGCAGCCGGCCTGCCGTTCCTGTTCGCGCTGGCCGAGGACCCCCGGGCCCCTGGCCGGGCGGAGGTGGTCCGGTTCCTGGTGAGCGTCGGGCGGGCGGTCATCGACCAGGCGGAGTGGGGGGCCGGGGACCACTTCGGGATCGGGCCCCTCATGCGCGGGCGCGCCGAGGCGTTCGCCGGTTTCGCGGCCGAGGCCGATCCACGGATGCGGGTGGCCGCGATCCCCGGCCTGGCGCTGTTCCTCGACGATGCCGAGCGGGCGGCGGCGCTGCTGCGTGAACGGCTGGCCGTGGCCCGCGGGGTCGTTGAGGCCCTCGTGGTCGTGAAGGCGGCGGGGACCCTGGCCCTGCGCCTGCCGGAGGCGGCGGAGGGGGTCACCGGCTGGCTCACCGACCTGGGGTCGGACCCGGTACTGCCGCCGGAGGTCCGGCTCGGCGCGGTGGCGGAGCGGGCCCGCTGCGGGCCCGGGTACCCGGACGACGACATCGTTCCGGCGGCCGTCGGCCTGCTGCGGGAGATCGCGCGGGGCACGGACGGAACCTGGTGGCGGCCGCCGCACCGGGCGGATCCGGACCGGAGCGGCCTGCCGCCGCAGATCGCCGCGGCCTTCGAGGACCTGGATCGGGCCTCTCGGGTCCACACATCCACCACCGAATCGCTGCGCACCCTGCACAGGGCACTGGCCGGGCGGGTCCCGCAGCGGACGGAGCTGCTCGCCGGGCAGCTGGGTTCCCCCGACCCCGGGATGCGGCTGGACGCGGTGCGCATGGCCGAGGACCTCGTGAAATCCTGGCGCGGCGACCACACGGCGCTGGTCGGGCACCTGGCGGCACGCCTGGACGACGACCTTGAGATCTCGGCCGCCGCCGCGTCCGCGCTGGCCGTCTGCGGAAGGATCGCCGAACCCGCCCGGGAGGCGCTGGCGGCCCGCGCCGCCGCGTCGCGGGCGCGATACGGGCCGGACGTGTGGTCCTCACCGCGCCCGCAGGAGCGCCGGGCCCACCAGGAGGCGGTGCTGGCGCTGGCCCGCCTGGGAGACCCGAGGGCGGTGCCCGACCTGACCGCCGCGCTGGCGGGCGGGGGGGACACCTGGCGTGCCGTCGAGGTCGCCGGATTCCTACCGCGGGAGGCCGACCGGCTCGTTCCGCCCCTGTGCGACCTGCTGCGCGCCGCCGAACCCGGCGGCGACCCGTTCAACACGAGCACGGACGCCCTGATCCGGGCCCTGGCCCGGCTGGGCGACCCCGCCGCGGTGCCGGTGCTCACCGACGCCTTGGCCGCGGCCGTGCGCGGTGACGGGCCGTGGACCGTGGAGGCGGCGCTGAACGCCCTGGCGGGCTTCGGCCCCGCCGCGGCGCCCGCCCTGGAGACCATCCGTCCGCTGGCGGTGACCGGCGGCCGGTCGCGAGCCGCGGCCGTCGCCGCGCTGTGGGCGATCGGCCGCGACCCGCGGGAGGTACTGCCGCAGGTGCTCGCCCTGCTCGGGGAGGGGGGCTTCCCCGCCATGCGGGCGGCGGAGGTGCTCGTCGGGATCGGCCCGGCCGGGGCTGCCGCCGCCCCGCGACTGCGGGAGATGTCGGGCGACTCCTACGAGTGGGTCCGGGTCCATGCCGCGACCGCGCTGTGGGCCGTCGGAGGTGCCGGGGCACCGGTCGTCCTGGACGTGCTGCTCCAGGCCTGGGAGCAGAACCCGATGACGGCCGCCACCGCGGTGGAGTGCCTGGAGCGTATGGGCCCGGCGGCCGCCCCCGCCGTGCCGAGACTGCGCGCGCACGCGGCCGCGGCCGAGCGGATGGCGCGGTTCGGCGGGGTCGATGAGGACGAGGAACTGCGGCGGGCCTGCCTCGCCCTCGCGGACCGCCTGTCCTGAAGGGGGTGGCCGTGCCGGCCGCCGTCACCGGTCGGGCGGCGGAGACGGCGGCCGCGGGCGGTCTTGGGCGGGGTCAGGCGGTGACGGGCAGCAGGGTGCCGCCGGTGACGCGGACGAGTTCGGCCGCGGTGGTGGGGAAGACGGTGTGCGGGGTGCCGCCCGCCGCCCAGATCCGCGGGTAGTCGGTGAGGGCCTCGTCGACCACGGTGGGCAGCGGAGCGGGGTGGCCGACCGGGGCCACCCCGCCGATGGCCTGCCCGGTGGCCTCGCGCACCTGGTCGGGGGTGGCGCGGCGGAGTTTCCCGCGGCCCCAGCGGGCGGCCAGGGCGGCGGTGTCCACCCGGTGGCGGCCGCTGGTCAGGACCAGGACCGGAACGTCGTCGGAGATGAAGACCAGGCTGTTGGCGATCGCCCCGACCTCGCAGCCCAGGGCGGCGGCCGCCGCCGCGGCGGTGCGCGCCGACTCGGTGAGTTCGCGCACCCGGCCCGGGACGCCCGCCGCGGCGAGGGCGCGGGCCACCTCCCGGCTGCGGGCGGGCAGGGACTCGACTGTGTGCGGTTCCATGGCTCTCCTCGACATCGTTCTGTTTATGGAACGATAGGAGATCATGCGGCGGAGGATCAAGCCGGATACCGATACGTGGGGAGAGCGCATGGAACTCGCCGTCCGGGTGGGGCTGCGGCTCCGGCAGCTGCGCGAGCACCGGGGCCTGTCGCTGTCGGAGCTGGCGCGCCGCTCCGGGGTCGGCAAGGGCACCCTGTCCGAGCTGGAGGCCGGTCGGCGCAACCCCACCCTGGAGACCCTGTACGCGCTCACCACCGCGCTCGGCGAGCCCCTCGGTTCCGTGCTGGGGCCGACCGCCGAACGCTCGGAGGTCTCCGGGCGCGCCGTGGACGCCGTCCTCATCGACCGCTTCCAGGACGGCGCCGCCACCACGGAGACCTACCGCCTGCGCATCCGCGCCGGGGTCGTCCAGGAGTCGCCGCCGCACGTCCCCGGCACGACGGAGCGCCTCATCGTCCTGAGCGGCACGGCGCGCGCGGGCACCGCCTCCGCGCCGCTGGAGCTGGGCCCCGGCGAGCACGGCGCCTGGACCTCCGACGTCGCGCACGTCTACAGCGCGCCGCACGGGGACGTCGAGGCCGTCCTGGTCGTCCGCTACCCGGTGCCCGGCTCCTGACCGTCCCGGGTCCAGGCGCGCAGCTTCTCCGGGTTCCGGACGACCCGGATCCGGGTGACCCGGCCGTCGGCGACCTCGAACGAGGCCACGGTCACGACCGTGCCGTCGCGTCGGGCCACCAGGCCCGGCGCGCCGTTGACCGTCCGCTCCAGGAGTTCCAGGCCCGGGGCGTGGTCGGCGATGGCGGCCATGTACGCGGCGATGTTCCGCGCCCCCTCGATCGGGCGCGGCGCGGCGCCGACCAGGCCCCCGCCGTCGGAGGTCATCACGGCGGCCGGGTCCAGGAGGCCGACCAGGGCCGCGATGTCCTTGGCCTGCCAGGCCCGCCTGACGTCCCGGATCGCCTCGGCCCGGCCCGCCGCCGCCCCGGGCGGGCGCTCGGCCCGTACCCGGCGGCGGGCGGCGGAGGCCAGCTGTCTGCAGGCCGCCGGGGTGCGGCCCAGGACGTCGGCGATCTCGGCGAAGGGGTACCGGAAGACGTCGTGCAGGACGAACGCCACCCGCTCGGCCGGGGTCATCGACTCCAGGACGACGAGAAACGCCATGTCCACCGACTCGTCCAGGACCATCTGGTCGGCGGGGTCCGCGCTCTGGCCGCGGCCCCACTCGTCGCGGTCGGGCAGGGGCTCGGGCAGCCAGGAGCCGACGTAGCGTTCACGCCGGGCCCGTGCCGAGCCGAGCACGTCCAGGCAGATGCGGGCGGTCACGGTCGTCAGCCAGGCGCCGGGGGACACGATCTCCGCGCGCTTGCCCGGCGGCAGCGCGTACCAGCGGGTGTAGGCGTCCTGGACGGCGTCCTCGGCCTCGGCCAGCGAGCCGAGCAGCCGGTAGGCGACGTTGATCAGTGGGCGGCGTTCACCGGCGGCCGCGTCGGTGTCCTCCCCGGCCGTCCCGGTCCCACCGGTGGTCCCCATGTCCGCCCGCCCTCCGCCTGACCTTTCGGGGGCCCGCGTCGTCGGACCGGTGAAACCCTATCCATCCACCGCTTTCGAGCGGAAAGGGGACACTCGACATGACCACTGTCCGGGAGACGGGGCCCGCCACGGCGACGAACGGGCGCGGCCTGCCGTTCCTGCGGGTCGCGCTCGCCGCGCAGACCCTGACCATCCTCCTCCAGGCCGTCTCCGCCGGGTTGCTGCTGGTCACGCCCTACGGGGCGCTCCTGCACGACGTCGGCTCCCGCGTGGTGTACGGGGCGGCGATGCTGTACGTGGTCGCGGCGGTGCTGGTGTGGAGGCCGGGGGGCGGCTCGCCCCGGCACATCGGGTACTCCGCCGGTTTCCTCGTCCTGGCCTCGGTCCAGGTCGCGGCCGGTATCTGGCACGTCCCGGCGGTCCACGTCCCGCTGGGCGTGCTGATGTTCGGGCTGAGCCTGCTGGCGCTGGCCCACAGCCGGGGCCCGGGCCGGGGCACCCCCACGGCGGGCTGACCCCGGCCGCGGGGACGCGGGGCACGGAAAAGGGGCCGAATCCTCGGATCCGGCCCCTCCCCCGCACGGCCTCAGGCCTTCTTCACCACGCTCGACTTGAGCTGCATGCGGCCCATGCCCGGCACGGTGGCGTCGATGTCGTGGTCGCCGACGCCGTCCTCGATGAGGCGGATGCCCTTGACCTTCGTGCCCGCCTTGATCGTGCCGCCGCCGGACCCCTTGACCTTGAGGTCCTTGACGACGGTGACGGCGTCGCCGTCGGCGAGCACGTTGCCGACGGAGTCGCGGACCGGCGTGTCCGCGGCGGACTCACCGGCACCGGCCCCGGCGGACCACTCGTGCCCGCACATCGGGCAGACGAGCAGCACGCCCTGCTCGTAGGTGAACACACCGGAGCACTCCGGGCAGGGCGGCGGCGCGTCAGACATTGAAGCGGAACTCCACGACGTCGCCGTCGGCCATCACGTATTCCTTGCCCTCCATGCGGACCTTGCCCGCGGCGCGGGCGGACTGCATGTCCCCGGCGGCGACCAGGTCGTCGAAGGAGACCACCTCGGCCTTGATGAAGCCGCGCTGGAAGTCGGTGTGGATGACCCCCGCCGCCTCCGGGGCGGTGGCGCCCTTCTTGATGGTCCAGGCGCGGGCCTCCTTGGGCCCGGCGGTGAGGTAGGTCTGCAGGCCCAGGGTGTCGAACCCCACGCGGGCCAGCTGGGCCAGGCCGGACTCGGTCTGCCCCATGGACTCCAGCAGCTCCTGGGCCTCGTCGTCGTCCAGCTCGGCCAGCTCCGCCTCGATCTTGGCGTCCAGGAAGATCGCCTCGGCCGGGGCGACCAGCTCCTGGAGCTTGGCGCGCAGGGCCTCGTCGGCCAGCTCGCCGCTGTCGAGGTTGAACACGTAGATGAACGGCTTGACCGTGAGCAGGCTGAGCTCGCGCAGCCGGGCCAGGTCGAGGTCCTTGTCCCCGGCCGCGTACAGCGAGGTGCCGCCGTCGAGGATCTCCTGGGCGGCGCGGGCCGCGGCCAGCAGCTCCTGGGAGTCCTTGTCCTTGGCGTTGCGCTTGGCGTCCTTCTCCAGGCGCGGCAGGGCCTTCTCCAGGGTCTGGAGGTCGGCCAGGATCAGCTCGGTGTTGATGGTCTCGATGTCGCGCGAGGGCTCGACGTCGCCGTCCACGTGGGTGACGTCGGGGTCGTCGAAGACCCGGATCACCTGGCAGATGGCGTCGCTCTCGCGGATGTTGGCGAGGAACTTGTTGCCCAGGCCCTCGCCGGTGGAGGCGCCGCGGACGATGCCCGCGATGTCCACGAAGTCGACGGTCGCCGGGAGGATCTTGGCGGAGCCGAAGATCTCGGCGAGCCTGCCGAGTCGTGCATCGGGCACGCCGACGACTCCGACGTTGGGCTCGATGGTCGCGAACGGGTAGTTCGCGGCCAGAGCGTCGTTCTTGGTCAGCGCGTTGAAGAGGGTGGACTTGCCGACGTTGGGCAGTCCGACGATCCCGATAGACAGACTCACAAGGTGAGAGTCTATGCGGCCCGGCGGCCCGGCCGATCCGTCTCCGGGTGAGGGGAATCGATCGCCCGAACACGCTGCGCATTCATCACTACGCAGAGTAGGTTCGATTCCTGGGGGAGAACGGGGAGAACATGGTCACCGACCAACTGCGCGAGATCGTCCGCCGCTATCCGATGGTGCGTTTCGCGGCCCGCCGACTGCGCGTCCGGCTGCCGCGGAGCATGGGCGGCCTGGACGCGGGCCGGATGCCGCCGTGGACCCGCACCTTCACCCTGGCCCTGCCCGAACGCGGGCCGGAGGGTCCGGGCGGGCGGGGAGGCCCGGGTGAGCCGGGCGGGCAGGACGGGGCGGGCTGGTCACGCGGGCAGGCCGGGGCGGGTGGACAGGACGGCCCGCGGGAGCTGACGCTGCACCTGCCCGGCTACCTCACGGTGCCGCGCAGGCTGGCCGCCCACGGGCTGGCCGGGCACGGGCCCGACGCCCTGGCCTGCTTTCTGGCGATGCTGGACCTGCCCCGTCCGGGCGCGGTGCTCGACGTGGGCGCGGGGGTCGGGGTGTACGCGATGCTGGCGGCGGCCCGGTCGCGGCGGCCGGTGTTCGCGTTCGAGCCGACCCCGGAGATCGCCCTGGCGGCCCGGTCGGCGGCGGAGGCGACGGGCCGGGGGTTCACGGTGGTGGAGACGGCGCTGAGCAACCACAACGGCAGCGCCTACCTGCGGCGGGCCAGGCACAACGACATGTGCAACACGATCGAGCGGCCGCGGCGCCAGGACCTGTCGGGGACGACGGTGCGGGCGGCCACCCTGGCCCGGTGGTGCGAGTCGGCGCGCCGGCCCCCAGCCGTGGTGAAGATCGACACGGCGGGCACCGAGCCGGACGTGGTCGCCGGAGGGCTGGAGGTGCTGCGCCGGTACCGGCCGTGGCTGCTGGTGAAGGTGCGCCCGGGGCGGGGCCTGGAGGAGCGGCTGATGGCCCTGCTGGAACCGCTGGAGTACACGTGGTACCCGGTCAACGGGCGGCCGCCGTACCAGCCGAGCCGGGAGATCGCGGCGCGCTCGTCCCCGGCGTGGGAGCGGATGTGGCTGTTCACCCCCGAGCCCGCCGGGGAGGACTTCTGGGCGGCGGCGCGGGTCTGGCGGCGGGCGCTGGCCGCCTGTTCCTGAGGGGGCGGATCCGGAGGGCGGGCCGGGTCGCGGAGGGACGCGGCGGGCCGCGGGAACGCGGGGGCGGGGCGCCGGGGCTGTGGGGGGCGGGGCGCGGCGTGCTCCACCCCCGGGCCGGTCGGCGGATCAGATCCAGGAGTCCAGCTCGACCAGCAGCCCGGCCAGGTTGTCGCGGTGGATGCAGTGCGCGGCCCCCGCGACCCTGCGCACCTCGAAGCCGCGTTCGGCGAGGTCGGCGGCGGCCCGGTCGTCGACCGTGATGGCGTCCTCGGCCCGCAGCACCAGGGACGGGACGTGCGCCTTGTCCGGCAGCAGGTCGCTCCCGGCGACCTCGGTCGCGACGAAGGCGTAGAACTCCGGGTCGCAGGCGGCGAACCCGGCCAGCTCCTGCTCCACGTCGAGGTCGCTCCAGCGCGGGTTCATGACCCGGACGTGGGCGGCGTCGGCGGTCTCGAACACCCGGCGCATGCGCTCCCCCGCGTCGGCGGGCATCGGCGGCAGCCGGAACGCCGGGTCCAGGTAGACGGCGCGGCCGGGTGTCAGCCGCTCGACCGCCAGGGCCAGGGAGACGCCGCCCATGGAGTGGCCGACGGCCAGGTCGGCTCCCGGGGGCAGGGAGTCCACCAGGTCGTCGCCCAGCGCCTGAACGCTGTAGTCGCCGCGGCCGCTGGCCCCGTGGCCGCGCAGGTCCACGGCCACGACGCGGTAGCCGCGCTCGACGAGGGCGGCGGACAGGGCGTGCCAGGTGCCGTGGTGGGCCCCGGCCCCGTGGACGAGGAGGGCCGTTCTTTCTCCGGTGCCGGTGGTGTAGGTCTCCAGGTTCAATGGGACTCCTTGCGAAGGGGCGAGAGGCCGCTCCGGACCGGCGCGGGAGGGGACCGGTCGGCCGGGGCGGTCATCTCAGCTTCTCGGACAATCCGGGGTCCGAGAAGGAAATGACCGGAAGCGGACGTGCGAACGCAGCTTTCCTTCCCCGGTCACGGCCCTGGCCGCCCCCGCGGCCGGGGCGCCGGGCCGAACCTGCGGGCGACGGCGCCCGGCCGCCGCGGGGAGGGCGGCCGGGGTGAGCACACGGCCGGAGCCGGGCGGCGCCGGGCCGGACCGGCGGGCACCGGTGCCCGGGCGAGCCCGTGGCCGAAGCCAGACGGAAACGGCTGGCGCCGGCGCCCGGATGCCGCGGGGAGGGCGGCCGGCGTGAGCACACGGCCGGAGCCGGTCGGGTACGGGCGGCGCCGGTGCCCGGCCGCCGCGGGAGCTGCGGCCGGGCGGGACCGCAGGCGGAGTCGGTGGATATCAGCGCCCGAACACCGCAGGGGCGGCGGCCGGACGGGACCGCGGCCGGAGCCGTGACCGGATCCGGGCGGGGCGGCCGGTGTCAGGCGGTCCCGAGGGCCGCGACGAGCGCCGCCAGGTCCTCGGTGCGGGAGGCGTCCTCCCCCGGGGCGTAGGCGCGGTCCACGGTGAGCGCGCTCACCGACACGGCGCCCTCGGCGAGCAGCGCGACGGAGTCGGCGTCCTCCCGGGTCTCGGCGACGCAGCCGGGCGCCTCCGGTTCGCACAGGCGCATGACCGGGGCGAAGGACCCCTCGCCGTCACCGTCGCCGGCCTCGTAGTCGACGGCCAGCACCGACCCGGTGCCCGCCCGGGTCCAGCGGACGTCGGTGCCGGGCGAGCCGTCGGGCGAGGCCGGGTGGTTGACGTTGACCACGTAGCCGGGGTCGAACAGGTCGGCCCCGTGCATCCGGGCGATGAGGTCCGCGCCGAAGGCGGCGGTGGCGGCCAGGGTCTCGGGGGTGACCACCAGCTCCTCGTCGACGCTCGCGCTCAGGGCGACGGCCGGGATGCCGGAGGCGACGGCGGTGGAGGCGACCCCGACCGTGCCCGAGTGCGGGATCTGCGAGGCGACGTTGGGCCCGGAGTTGACCCCGGAGACCACCAGGTCGGGCGGGCCGTCCCAGCCGACGACCTCGGGCAGGCCGTGGGCGAGGGCGAAGGAGAGGGCGTCCACCGGGGTGGCGCTGGACGAGTCGGGGCGGCAGGGGCCCTCCGCCACGCACACCCCGTGGACGGCGCCCTCGGACGGGGCGTCGGAACAGGCGTCGGCGTACTCCCGCGGCGGGTCGGGCGGGGTGCCCAGGCCGAACGCGCCCTCGTGGGACAGGGCGGCGCTCATGCTGGACTGCTGCCCCCAGGGGGCGAAGACGACGACGTCGGCCCCGGCCTCGCACAGGGCCGCGCGCAGGGCGTACAGGCCCAGGCCGTCGGTGCCGTCGGCCTCCTCCCCGCGCATGGAGTCGTCGTTGCCGATGAGCACCCGCAGGCCCTCCAGGGAGGCGGGCGGGAAGTCGGCGGCGGCGGGCTCGGGCTCGGCGGCGGGCGGGTCCTCGGCGGAGCAGGCCGTGGCGGCCAGCGGCAGCAGGGCGAGGGCGGCCAGGGCCCGGCGCAGCGGTCTCGATGGCATGGGGGTCCTCCGGAGTGGGGGTGGGGGTGAGGGGGCGCGCGGCGCCCGTGAGGGGGCGGGCGCCGCGCCGGGGGCGGCGGGCGGGTCAGAGCCAGCCGTCGAGGGAGGCCAGGAAACCGGGCAGGTCGTCGCGGTGGATGCAGTGCCCGGCCCCGGCGACGGTGCGGACCTCGAAGCCCCGTTCGGCCAGCAGGCGGGCGCCCTCGGCGTCCACGGTGAAGCTGGGGTCGGCCAGCTGCACCAGGGAGGGCACCACGGCCTCGGCGGGCATCGGGTCGTGCCCGGCGGCGTCCGCGATGACGTCGAAGAACGCCGGGTCGAAGGCGGCGAACCCGACGAGTTCGGCGGCGATGTCGGCCTCGCTCCAGCGCGGGTTCATGGCGCGCACGCTCTCGGCGGTGGCCTCGGCGACCATCCGCCGCATGGCCGCGGAGACCTCGGGGTTCACCTGGGCGAACCCGAAGGCGGGGTCGGAGTACACCGCGCGGGCGGGCCGGAGCCGCTCCACCGCCAGGGACAGCGCCAGGCCGCCCATGGAGTGGCCGATGGCGAGGTCGGCGCCGGCGGGCAGGGAGTCGGCCAGGTCGTCGCCCAGTGCCTGGACGCTGTAGCCGCCGCGGGGGCTGCGCCCGTGGCCGCGCATGTCCACGCCGATCACCCGGTAGCCGAGGCCGGTCAGGTGCGCCTCGACGGCGTGCCAGGTGCCGTGGTCGGACATGCCGCCGTGGATCAGCAGGGCGGTGCGGTCGCCGCTGCCGGGCCCGGTGTCGTAGGTGGCGAGTTGCATGGGGTTCCCTTCGGGTGCGGTCGGCGTCAGCGGACGCCGCGGACGAAGACGATGGCCAGGGCCCCGAGCAGGCCGACGGCGGAGCCGACCAGGAACAGGGAGCCGTAGCCGCCGAGGTTGAGGATGATCATCGAGGCGATGAACGGGGCGATGATCTGCGGCCCGGCGGCGGCGATGTTCAGCACGCCCATGTCCCGGGCGGCGTCGGCCTCGCTGGGCAGGACCAGGGTGGCCAGGGCGGTGTCGACGGCCATGAAGCAGCCGAAGGCGCTGCCGTTGACGACGGCGAAGATCAGCATCCCGGTCCAGGTCGGCATGAAGAACGGGATGAGCATCGCCCCGGCCGACACCACGCCGCAGACCAGGGCGAAGAGGCGGCGCCGGTCGAGGCGGTCGGAGAGCGGGCCGCCGATGGCGGTGGTGACGATGGTGGCCACGGCGCTGATGAGGCTGATGATCGTGACCCCGGCGGCGGGGGCCAGGCCCGCGGGCAGCTCGATGAAGTAGTCGAGGATGTAGAGCTGGAAGCCCAGGACCAGGAAGTAGCCGAGGAAGAGCAGGGCCCGGCCGGCGAACACCAGCGTGAAGTTCAGGTGGGACAGGGCGGACAGGAAGCGGCCCAGGGCGGCCAGGGGGCCGACCCGCTCGCCGGTGGCGACGGGGGGCAGCTCGTCGCCGCGGGGGTCGTGGGTCGTGGTGGTGAGCACGACGGCGACGGCCACGACCAGGCCGCCCAGGGCGATGTAGCCGAACGGCAGGGCGTCGGTGAACAGGGCGGCGACCCCGGTGCCCAGGACCCCGGCGACCGCGACGGCGATGCCCATGGCGGCGGCCGCGGTGCCGCGGCGTTCGTGGGGGACGCGGTCGGGGATGACGGCGGTGACGGCGGCCTGGTGGAGGTTCATGGCGCCCTGGGCCAGGCACCAGCCCAGGATGATCATCAGCAGGGAGTCGGCGAAGCCGAGCACGAGGACCAGCCCGAACCCGGCGATCGCGCCGCCGAGGATCCACGGGTTGCGGCGTCCCCAGCGGGAGCGCGTGCGGTCGGACAGGGCGCCGCCGATGGGGTTGAAGACGGTGCCGAAGACGGCTGCGATGCCGGCGACCAGGCCGAGGTTGGAGACGGCGGCCTCCTCGTCGCCGGGGGTCAGGCCCTGGACCTGGAGGGGCAGCAGGACGGCGCCGATGCCCAGGTAGAAGGCGTAGACGGCGAGGTTGCCGACGCCGAGCATCGGGATCAGGCGCCGCAGGCTCCGGCGGCCGGTCACCGGGGGCCGCGGGTCCGCGAGGGGGGAAGCGGATTCGGACATGTCGCATCATCCTTGGGCGAGGTGAGGAGAAACACCTGTTCAGGCGCGGTTATTCGTTTAAGCTAGTTACACGTTTAACTGTTGTCAACGGTCCGGCAATCAGAACTTCACAACTCCCCGACAAGACAGGGCACACTAGCCGCATGACCTCGATCCGCCCCCGACCCGCGACCATCACCGACATCGCCCGCCAGGCCGGTGTGTCCACCGCGACCGTGTCGTACGTGCTCAACGACGCCCCGGCGGGCGCCCGCATCCCCGAGGAGACCCGGGCACGGGTCCGCGCGGCCGCCGACGACCTGGGCTACGTGCCGCACGCCAGCGCGCGGTCGCTGCGCACGGGCAGCCGCGACCTGGTCCTGTACGTGCACTTCGACGTGGCGCACGGCCCCCTGGCGTCGGAGTTCCTGTACGACCTCGCCCGCGCCCTGCGCGACCTGGGCTACACGCTCATGCAGTACGGCGCCGAGAAGAACCGGGGCGTGAAGGCGGCCCGCGCCTGGGCGGCGCTGCGCCCGGCCGCCGTGGTGGCGGGCGACGACCGGCTCACCGCCGCGGGCGTCGAGCTGCTCACCAAGGCGGGCATCCGGGTGATCGGCCTGGGCTCGGACCCGGCCCGCGCCAAGGGCACGGGCCTGTCCACCCTGGTCATGGACCACCACGCCGTCGGCCTGGCCGCCGGCCGCCACCTGACCGGACGCGGCTACCGCGACCTCGCCGTCGTGCTGCCCACCGACCCGCCCCTGCGGGTCATGGGCGAGGGCCGCCTCGCGGGCGTCCGCGAGGCGGCCGCCGAGGCGGGCGCCGCCGTGCGCGTCCACGACATGGACTACTCCCCCGCCGCCGCGGCCGACCTCGTCGCCGCCTGGCGCGCCGAGGGCCTGCCCCGGGGCGTCTTCGGCTACAACGACGAGTTCTCGGGCCTGCTCCTGGGCGCCCTCCTGGACGCGGGCGTGCGGGTCCCCGACGAGGTCGGCCTCATGGGCGCCGACGACCTGATGCTCTGCCGCATGCTCCGCCCCGCCCTCAGCAGCGTCCGCATGGAGGCCGAGAGCCCCCAGGAGACCGCCCGCCGCATCACCGAGGCCATCACCGAGGGGACCGAGGTCCACCTGTCACCGTGGACCCCGGTCCCCGTCCCCCGCAGCACCTGATCGGCTCCG
>NZ_JBJJBV010000014.1:0-47178 GCF_045446735.1 Nocardiopsis protaetiae | reverse complement strand
GAAAATGCCCCCAGCGGCGATGACGCTCGTCGTCAACGACCAGCGGGAGATCCTGCTCATGCGCAGGCACCGGTTCATCATCGACCAGTGGGTGTGGGAACTCCCCGGCGGGTACGTCGACACCGCTGAGGACACTGCCCTCGCAGCCGCCCGCGAGGTCGAAGAGGAAACCGGGTGGCGACCGAAGTCCATGGAGCACCTGGTGACGTTCCAACCCGCCATCGGGTCCGTGGACCAGCCGCAGATCATCTACCTCGCCCGCGGCGCCGACGCCACCGACACCGTCCCGGACATCAACGAAGCCCAGGAGATCCGGTGGTGGCCGCTCACGGAAGCGGTGGCCATGATCGCCCGCGGGGAGATCGTCGGGGCGTCCACCGTCGTCGCCGTCTATAGGGCGCTCAGCCTGACGTGAGCGCCCCAGCACGCGCATGGAACCCCTGAACCTCCGGGCGACCCGCGTGGGGCTTGAGGCGGTGCTGGAGGCGCCGCAGGTACGACAGGGCCCGCCGCGACTGGAGTCCCTCCACCAGGTCCAGGGCGACGGTACCGACGCGCACCGCCTCCTCCGGTTCGGCGGGGGCGTGCGCGGTCGCCAACATCAGCAAGTTGAACACCCTGCCCCTGACGTAGCCCTCGTTCATCTCCAGGGACCGCTCCGCGTACACGGCGGTCTGCGCATCCGACCCCAGGGCGAGGAAGCAGTGCGCGACTTTCGCTGCGAGGTAGGCGCCGTCGAAGTAGGCCAGCCACGCCGGCGGCGCCGGGTCGTCGCGTTCGAACGCCCGCTCCCCCGCCCGCAACGCGCCCGCGGTCGCCCTGGAGTCCGCCAACCCGGCGTGCCCGTGTGCTTCGATCAGGTGGCATTCCGCGACCAGCGCCGGATGCCCCGCCCGGACGGCGGCGGACTGCGCCGCCCGCGCCAGGTCCACCGCTTCGCCGGAGCGGCCGATGTAGGTGGCCTGGTGTCCCATGGCGGCCAAAATCTCTGCGCACAGCCCGTGGTCGCCTGCGGTCTGTGCCATCCGCAGCGCCTGCACCAGGTACCGCTGTGCGAGCCCGTGGTCCTCGCTGTCGTAGGCCATCCACCCCACGGCCTTGGTGAGTTCAGCAGCAGCGGAGAACAACTCCCGTCCGACCTCGGCGGTGTACGTGCCGCGGAGCAGGGGGGCGACGTTGGAGTCGAGGTACTGCACCACCGTGGACCGGATCCTGCCGCCCCCGACACGGTTGTCCAGGTCGTAGAACGCCCGGGTCATCTGCCTGATCGCGGCGATCTCCGGCCGCCCCACCCGTACCCGGCCCTGGTGTGCGGGCTCCACGCCGGCGGGTTGGGTGAGCCAGCGTGTGGCGGCGGCAGGGTAGGCGGCGGCGGAGTACCCGGCGGTGAGGGTGCGGCGGCGTTCGGCGTCGGCGCGGTAGAGCTGTCCGGCGGCGGGGATGCCGTGTTGCCATGAGAGCGCGAACTCCATGGACGTGTCCTCGCCCGTGGGTAGCCCGCAGTCGTCCGGGGTAACGGTGCGGCCTAGCGCTTCGGACAGGACCGCGGCGATCAGCGCGGGGGCGGGCTGTTGGGGGCGTTCCCCGTCGAGCCAACGGCGCACCGAGTTGTGGTCGTAGGCGAGGCTGAGGCCCTGCTGGTCCCCGCGCGCGACGACCCTGCGCGCGAGCCCCTTGGCGGGCATCTCCGCCTCGTCCAGAAGCTCCGACAACTGCGTGTTGGGCTGTTTGGGGGTGCGCGGCACAGCTCCTCCTCCGGGGGTCCTGACGGCAGTGTGGCACGCGCCCCGGACCTGTAGGGGCAGGTCGCGTGTGCGCACTCCCCGTGTGCACTCCCCCGCCCTGTGTGCGCGCCTAGCCCCACATGTCGCGCCTGTCGCACCCGCCATCACCCGACGCACGCTGAGGTCATGACCAGCGAGCAGATGGCGGCGTTACTCGGGGAGGCCGCCGACACGATCGACCGAGCGCTACCCCCGCCTCCGCCCCTGATGGACACGATCACCGACCTGTACCCGGCGTGGGAGATCTCCCGTGAGGCCCGCGCGTCCCGTCCTGACGCGTGGGTGGCCCGGCAGGGCCGTGTAGAGCTCACGGCGCCCACCGCGGCCGGGCTGCTGGTGCGCCTTGAAGACCACGAGCTGTCCCGCCTCCAGGCCGAGCACAGCGGTGTCTACAGGGTGTGGCGGACCGAGCGGTACTGGATGGCCACCGCGGTGGTCGACAACGTGACGCCCACGCTCATGGAGGACACCGCGCACGCCCTCTCTCGGAAGCTGTCGAATCCGGGCCCCCGGTACGGGGCCCCGTTCCCCAGGGAGGCACACCCATGAGTCCGCGCCGACGCCACACCGACCCGTCCGAGGACCCCATCCCGGACGACCTCACCCCGGAGGAGAAGGACGCGGTGCGCCGCCAGGGCGAGCGCATCGACGCCGCACGCGCCGCCGGCGTCCCCCTGCTCGGAGAGCCCGGGCAGCGAAGGGGCGAAGGATACGACTTCGGCAGCTAGACCAGGGCACCCGTCCGCCTGTGGGTGCATCCCCCGGTGGGCCGCCGGCTGGAGGCCTGCGGCTCACTAGGCTTCCGCGCACCCTCTCCCCGCCAAGGGGATAGCGCGGGGAGACCCCAGGTCCGCCTGGGGAGGGTCCGAGGGGAAGCAGTGTCGGACCCGGCCCCCGCCACCCTCACAGGTGGCGGGGGTTTTCGCGTTTCCGGAACAGGCCAGTACACGGAAGCGATGATGATCGGGAGAGATCTTAAGGTCCTGCTTGACAGTCCGCCTTAAGGTCCTTAAGGTCATACTCATGAGCAGCAAGCACTACGGCATCGAGCAGGCCCGCAAGATCCTCGGAGACCTCGTCCTCGAAGTCCAACGCACCGGCCAGCCGATCACCCTCACCCGAGGCAACAGTCGCACCCCCATCGCCCGCATCGCACCCCTGGAGAACACCATGCCCGACCAGACCAACGTCAACGACTCCGAGAAGGCCGTCGCCGCCGCCGACGCCCGCAAGCGCTACGAGAACAACGTCACCACCGAATACGGCGAGTGGGGGTCCTACGGGGTCGTCACCGGCCGCACCACCCATGTCGAGGACTACGTCCGCAACGCGATCGCCGGACAGGTCGAGGTCGACATCGACGACGTCACCACCGACTTCCGCGAGGCCCTGAACGAGCAGCTCCCCGAGGGGGTCACCCTCAACGGCCGCATCTTCTACGGACCGGTCGAGGGCCGCCCCGAGTGGAACGCCGACGTCCTGGCCGCCGCGATCGACGCGGTGGACTTCTGGGCGATCGTCGCTGAGCACGACAACACCTGACCTGTTCTACTCCCCGCCCGCGCGGGGATGCCGTCGCACGGCGGACCCGAACCCCCAGAACGGAGCACACCATGACCGCCCCCGCAACCACCCGCCGAATCAACGCCGTGCTCGCCTCCGCCCACACCCCCGCACAGGTCGGCCCCGACTGGGACCCCGCCCCAGGCCGGTCCTGGGAGCACGTCCTGCACACCGGGTACAAGACCCGGCAGGTCAACACCATTGAAGTCGAGGTCGTCCACCTCACAGCCGACGCCGCCGACGAGCCCCTCCCCTCCGACGCCTACGCGGCCACCCTGGAAGCCGCCGGGTACACCACCCAGACCACCTGGGACGACCGGGTCAGGGTGTGGAGCAAAACAGCCGACTGACCCCCGGGCGCGCAAAAAGGCCCCGCCCTCCCAAGGAGGACGGGGCCAGGAGCGCGTGGTCAGGCCGCGAGATCGTGACGCGGCACCGGCGACACCTGCGACCGCGTCGGATGCGCCAGCAGGGCCACGATCAGCGCATTGATCGACGCCACCAGCGCCGCATCCAGTTCGAGCCCGTAGAACGTCAGCAACGGCGCGACCGTGGTCACCACCGCCGTTAACGCCGCCGGAGTCACCGGACGCACCAGCACCGCCTGCACAGCGCCGAACACCGCACCGAGGAACGCCACGATCAACGGGACGGCAGCCTCGGTCAAGTGCGGGACGGACAGGGCGACACCGACGAGCAGCGCGGCCTGCACGATGGACAGGATCTCGACCGGTTCGCGGCCGAAGACGGTCAGGGGACGGGACATGCTTCCTTCTCTCGGGTTAGAACCAGGACCAGCCGGGCTTGCTCATGTGACCGGGGCCTCCCACAGGGCACGCCACGTCTGCGCACCGGTCAGACCGTCGACCTTGATCTTCTTCTCCCGCTGGAACGCCTTGATGGTGTTCGCGAGCGCCAGGTCGTACCGGTCGCCCCGGGGCACCGACCAGCCACGCTCACGCAACCGGTCGCGGATCTGCCGGATGCCCGGACGCGCCGCCGCGTAGAACCCGGAGTGGTTGCGCGGGTTGGAAGACTGCGGCCCGAACCAGTGGCCCTTGGCGAGCGGGAACGCGGGCGCCTTCACCTCGGGGACTGGCTTCGACGCACCAGGGCCCGGCGACGGAGACGACGAACCGGACGGAGCCTTCCCGAACGTCCCGTTCTTCACCAGCACATACGCGATGCCCCCCGGGCACGACGTGGACAGGAAGTCGCGGTGCCCGCGCACGCCCGTGCCGAGTCCGTGGTTCTTGCGCAGCCACGCCCGCAGCTCGCGCACACCCTCGATCTGCGCCGACGTGACCGCGTCCGAGGGGCCGCCCATCAGCGTCACCGACGTCCACGTGGTGTTGCCGCCCGGCTGCGCGGCCTGCGCCCTTCGGGCGCCCCGGCCCTCCAGGACGATGCCGTGCGGGCACACGCCGAAGCTGTACCCGATGTCCGCCCACCGCCGGGACGGGCCGACATGGAAGCTGCGGGTGCGCTTCCAGTAGTCCCGGCACGCGGTGTGGCTCTTCCCCGCGAGGTTCTGGTTCGAGCCGTCGTAGTGGATGACGATCCCGAGGTTGCAGGGTGCGGACGCAGCACCGGTGGCGCCCCATCCGAACACGCTGCGGCGCTCAAGCTGCATCGTCGCCTCCTTCGGTGTAGGTGTCGTCCGGGTCGGCGCCGGGGTCGACGACGGGCTGGTCTTCGTCGCCCACGGGGGTGACGTTGATGTGCTCGACGGGGTCGTAGGCGGGGACGGGTTTGGGGTGCATGCGCCCTCCTGGGCATGAAAAAAGCCCCACGAAGGGGCAGATATGGAGAAATCGGGCTCAGCGCGGGGCGCGGTGCTTCGGGCGGCGGACACGGCGGTGCAGCAGCCACGCCCACCCGATCGCGACGAACGCCGTCGTGAACACCAACAGCCGCGCCAACTCGTGTCCGGGGAACGGCCCGAACCAGTTCCTCGCGGCCACCAGGCTGAGCACCAGCGCCAAAGACACCAAAGTGGTCATCACCAGGCGCCCGCCAGGGTTGTCCCACCAGCGGACACGCGAGTAGTCGAACGCGAACACCCACATCAGCAGGGCGGCGGCGGTGGCCATCACGGTTCCGGCCTCATACATCCGACTCCCCCCTCAGAGCGGCCCAGATCAACGGGCCGAAATGGTTCTCCTCGCGCTGGCGTCGAAGCCGCGCCACGACCTCGCGCACCTCCGCATCCAACGCGCGGGCCTGACGGACACCCTCCTCGGCGCGGTCCCGGGCGGCGGTGATCTCCTCGTCGGTGATCGGCGGCGGGTCGTACTCGCGGCGGAGCCTACGAAGCCAGCTCACGTATCCTCACGCTCCTCCGGCCCGTGTGCGGCGACCCTGCGAATCTCCTCGAAGGCGTGCGCCGTCGTCCTGCCGGACTCCAGCAGGGCGGTGATCTGGTCCGCTTGGCGGCAGTTCCGGTCCTGCTCGGAGGCGAGCACCGCTTTCAGCTCGGCGATGCGCTCGTCCCGGGCCGCGAGGAGCTTCTCGACCGTCCCGGAGGGGACGAGGCGGCCGGTGAGGATCATGACCACCCCGGCGGTGACGAGCCCTCCGGCGCCGATTTCCATCCACGGGGCCAGCTCGGCGAGAGGGAGCACCCACACCTCCTCAGCCGTCGATGTCGGGCGGGTCCGGTGGGTACTCGTCGCCCACCCCGGGCGGGGTCGGGGGTGGCGATCCCGGGTCCGGCGGGGGCGGCTCATCAGGCTCAGGCACCACGACCGGCGGCGGATCGATCTCGGGTGGCTCCTCGGGCGACAGGGCCTCGGACATCACAGCTCCTAAGGGAGGGGTTCGACAACGATGGAGTGCTCGAACGTGGTGTAGAAGGTGATCCCCGAGCCGACGGTGCCCGAAGAGATGTTGAAGGACGGGGTCAGCGTGTAGGAGCCGTTCCCGGTCAGGTTCAGATAGACGGTGCGGGAGCAGCACTGCATGAGGACGCCACGTACCGACCACGCGCGCGCCACAGCCGCGGACACCGAGGACGCACCGGACAGGGCGAACCCGAAGTGGACCGTGCTGGTTCCCGTGGTGGTGTTGCCCGCTGCTGCGGTGATCGTGATACGCACTCGCCCCGACCAGCCTGTTTTGAAGGTGATCGCGGGGTAGTCGGTGTTGGAGAACGCCGTCCACACGCCGCCGTTGCCGCCGGGTGTGAATGTCCCGCTGGGTGCGGTCACCATGTCGGTGCGCACAGGGGCGTGCCGCGTGGCGAGGAGGCTGTGCGTGTCCGCGAATTCCACGACACCGTCCGTGGACGTGTCCGTGGACCCCGACACCAGCTCACCCTGGAAGTAGAACCGTCGGGCAGCGCTGTTGATGATCGTGTACGCCCGGGTCGTGTTCGCGCCCTCCACATGGACGATCGACCTGCGGCCCGCGCCCGCACCCGACTGCGACACCGGTGACTGGAGCGACAGGGTCGGCGCATCCGTCGACGCACGCCGGAACGCGTACACCGCGCCCGGGTCCGCAGCGGGCTGCCCCACCGTGGACGCCTCCGGAGTGGTCAGGATTCCCGCCCACCCGGACTGGGACACTACTCGCACCTCGGCGCCGGTCCCCGACCGTGCGGACACCCGGGTCTCTCCCGCCTGGGCGGTCAGTGACACCACCGGGGACGTCACCAGGTCTGAGATGTCCGAGTACAGGCTGAGCTGGCATGCGGTGGGGATCGCGATCATGCCCCCGGCCGGGGTGGTAGATGAGGTGACGTCCCCGTAGACGGAGAACTCGGCCTGCCCGGCGGTGGCGGCGAGTTGTGCTCGGGCGCTGTTGGCGGATGTCACCCGGGCGCGCACGACGCCGGATGCTTCTTCGATCACGCTGGAGGCCCCGGATCCGGAGGCGAGGGTGAAACGGGACCCGGAGATCTCCGCTCCGAAGATGGCGTTGCCGTCGTCGTCGATGACGAACACCAGCTCATCCGCCGCGTTGTAGCCGCGGATGCCGTCGCTGTCCAGCTCTACGCGGGCGCCGGACGGGGTGCCCGCGATGATCCGCGTCCCCAGCACCAGTTCCGCTTCGAGCTTCGCCGCCGTCACCGCCGCCGCCTTGATGTGCCCGGCTTCGATGGCTTCGGCGGCGATCTTCAGCGCGGTCACGGCTTCCGCCTGGAGCTTCGGGGTGCTGATGCTGTCGTTCGCGATGTGGGTTTCCGTGATCGCCCCGGGGGCGATGTCCGTGACCGCCGCGGGGACGCCGGAGGCCTGTGCGGACGCCTCGCCCGTGATGCCGCCCGTGGTGACCGGGACGAGTCGCACGTAGTAGGTGGTGCCCACGGTGAGCGGGGCGATGGGCACGGCTCCTGCGGAGCGGGGGATGGTGACGACGAACGTCTCATCCGACGGGGTGAATCCGTCGGTGGTGCTGACGTGCACGTTGACGTGGTCGAAGTCGCTGGGCAGCACCGAATCGTCCGCAAGGGCACCGTCCCACGACACCCGCAAACCGGACGGCATCGGAACCACCGTCGGAGCGGTCGGGGCGGTCACGGGGTCGCCGCCCTCGGTGACGATGGCGACGGCGCCGTCCACCCACCCGAAGCGGCCCCGCAGGGCCCCCGTGTCGTCGCGGACCTCTACCGCCTGGCCGTCCTCCAGGGAGGAGTTCGCGAGCTGCCCGCCCCGGCCGCCGCGCTTGAGGGTGTCGATCTCCGCCCGGAGCTTCGCCATCTCCCGGCCCATTGCCTTGATCGCGGCCTGCGTCTGCGGATCCAAGGCCATCACACACCCCCCGGGTAGCTGAAACGGTCACTCCTGCGGCAGGTCACGGCGATCTCATCGCTGCCGGGGGTGATGGTCATGTCCGTGATCCGCACCCACAGCCGGGTCGGAAGCCAGCGGCGACCGGTGGTTTCCACCAGCACGTCATCACCGGGGGCGAAACTGCCCAGCGGGGCGTTGGGGTGGTCGATGACCACGAAGCTGGTGATGTCCACCAGCCGGGACCACTTCCGCAGCTCCTCCTCCGCCGCCGCCTTGCACGCCGCGGCGGTGGTGAGGTCGGGGCGGTCCAGGGTCTTCGAGCGGCGGGCCCGACCGTCCCTCGTGGACGCCGACCCGCGGACCTTCTTCGACCCTTCACCGGCGCCGTTGACGGTCACCGAGTTGGCGTAGTCGTCTCCGTCCCTGCGGACCACGACCAGGTCGACGATGTTCTCGTCCTCCACGAACGCCCGATCCGAACGCTTCCCCAACCGCGGGTATCCGAGGCGGATCCGCTTGGTGAGCGCCGTCCTGTCGGCGTTCGACCACCGGTACTCCTCGGCGTACTCGAACTGCGCCTGCGTGCCGAGCTGGGTGATTTTCTGCCCGGCGTCCACGTCGTCCCACCAGGGGATCTGGTACTGCCAGTACACGGACTTGCCTGTCGCGGCGACCGGCTTACGGTCCGTCTTGGGGTCCCAGATCTTGTCGATCGGTACGGGCTGGCCGTCGACTTCCTTCGCTGGGCCTAGCGACCCGTCTTCGTTGCGCTTGCGGATGCCGCCGCGCCACTCCCCCAGCCGGTACGGGGTGCCGATCTCGTCCACGACCACGCCGAGGTCGCCGTCGGGTTGGTCCTGGAGCTGCGTCCAGATGGACCGCACCACATCCAGCGGGTCCACGCCCGCGCCCGTGAGGCCATCCGTCTTGCCGCCCCATGTCAGGGTGGTGCGGATCGGCTGCCCTTCCGGGTAGCCGGACACCCCGGTCGCCGTGATGCTGAGCTTCTGCCCGGCATCGTCAACGTTCGTGACCAGCCCGGCGCCGCGAATCTGCCCGGCGGCCTCGGCGACGAGGAGTGTCTGCCACTCCACGAAGACCAGCGCCCCGCTGTCGTCGTACAGTTCGGGGTGCTCGGGGTCGATGGTCGCGGTGATGCCACACGGCCCGGACAGAGCGAGGGTGATCTTCACGTCCTCCAAGGGCAGGTCCGGGTCAACAGAGGCGCCCGTGAGGACGTTGAAGGCCCGGTACCGCCACTCGGAAGCGGGTGGCAGAGGCTGGCGTTCCGGGATCGGTTGCCACTCGCCCGGCGGAGTCGGCACCCCCACCACGGGAACGCCGAACGTAGCGCCCACGCGGAACGGGGCCGCCGTCGCGCCCAGGGCCATCGCCACCGCGGGGGCGCCGAACCGGGCCGCGGCAGGGAACGCCCCAGCGCCCGCCACTGCGGCCAGCGCATCCACCGGAATACCGAACGACGCCCCGACAACGAACGGGTCGGCGTCCGCCTCCTCACCGGACGACACCGGAGCCAGAGCCACCGCAGCCGCCGCCATCCGGCCCAGCGCCGCACTGGTCAGCGGGAACTGCTCCGTCGGCCCCGTAGAGGTGATGTCCTCCAACGCGGCCACCAGCAGTGACCCCGAAGTGACGACCTCCTCCAGGTCATCGAACGTCGGTTCCGACCCGGGGTCCGTGCCCCAGTGGTAGCCGAACGCCAACAGCAAATCCCCGGCGACGGCGTCCACCGAGGGCAGCAGGATCTCGTCGATGTCGGACGACTCGCCCTCGGACCCGACCGAGGCGGCGTCCCGGATCCCGGCCGTGTCCTGGACGGACACGCAGAGCGCGAAGTGCCAGTGCTCCCCGGACCATGTCCACGTGTAGGGCGACGATTCGGAGTCGGCGACCCGGGAGTACAGGTACACCGCCGTGCCGGTACCGAGGTCGCCCTCCACCACGGAGGTGACCAGCGCCCACCCAGCAGGCGGGGTGAGAGCGTGCTGGAAGTTCGCGGACAGCCAGGTCAGCATCAGGTCGCCGTCCTGGGTGCCGAACGGCACGGAAACGCTGGTGGCATCCTGCCAGGTGCCGGCGGTGGACGTCGCGCGGATGGAGGGCACGGACACCCACCTCTCAGACGGGGGTGCCGTCGATCGGGGCCGAGCTGATCGTCAGGGTGTCGCCGGGCCCGACGTCGCGGGGCTCGTCCAATTCCACCGACCCGAGCCACACCGTGTCGTCCCAGAACCCGAGGTGGGAGACGGTCGACAGCGTCCCGGGGCCGTCGAACACGACCGGGTCGTCAAGGTCGGCGACGCCGGACGTTGCCGCGGTGTAAGTCGGCGCCTTCCGCGCGTAGCTACCGCCGGTCGCCTCCCCGCTGCCGGTGGTGGATCCGTCGGTGGTGTGCAGGGACAGGTGTGTCACGGTGGTGGCGACGCCGTCGGCGGCCCTGTTGTGGGCGGCCTGCTGTACGGCCATGGGGTCTCCTACAGGGTCGCGCCGGGAGCGGCGATCTCACGGAAAGTGAGGGTGACGTCAAAATTGGCCCACCCGTCCGCAAGGAGGTACTGGGTGAGATCCTCTTCGGACATGGCGTACATGCGCAGGTCGCACTGCATGCCGCGCATCGCGGAGGGGATGTTCATCTGAGCCGCGAGGCCGATCGAGCATCTGTACCCGTTACCGGCAGTGAACGGGTTGAAGTTGTAGGCGCTCGTGTGGGTGTACAGGTTGTTGCCGCCCGTGCCGATCAGACCGACCCGCACTCGGCCCCGGGCATCCTTGTTCGTCGTGGACCCGGGCGCCGGATAGAACACGTTCGACCAGTTCGCCTGCACCTGCACCTGCGTGGCCCACGCCGGGATCGTCACCGTCCAGTCGTGCTGAGGCCACCGCTCAAAGTCGGGTTTGTAGTCGGCGTAGTCCATCCGCCCGTCTTCGAGGCCCTGCCCCTTCTGCACCCGCACCTCGGTGTGGATGCGGGGCGACATCATCTGCCGCAGGTCGGTGATGTGGTCGTTCTCGATGGTGGCCGTGGACGCGGGGATCGCGATCCGGGCCAGAGGGATACCGGTCGTCCCGGACGGGACCTGCGAAGCAGTGGACGACACGCCTTCGATGACCCGGAAGTAGTAGACCGGGTCCACCGATGGGTCCCACGTCCACGGGGTGCCGTCGATGCCCGGGTCCTCGACTCGGAGGATCACCAGGTCGTAGCGGGTCGACCCGGTGGCGTTCGCGGCGATGGGGACTTCCGCGTCGCCGACGTTGTGGGCGTAGTAGCTGCCCTGGAAGCTCTGCTCCTTGCCGAGGATGACCGCGGCACCTGAGGCGACCCGCACCGATGTACCGGGGACGGCGAGTTCACGGACCCGCAGGTCGCCACTCTCGACGACGCCGTTTCCGGAGCGGGTCCCGGACTGGAGCTGGAGGCGGGCGATCCGCGCCGAGGACTGCGCGCCGGCCACCGCCCATGAGTCGAGTTCCAACGCCACGCTGACCTCCTAGGGGCTCTTGGTGGCGTCGCGCCACGTGATGGTGCATGAGGACTGGCCGGACATGTCGGTGCCGGAGTAGCGGAGGATGGTCTGCCCGACCGGGAGGCGGAAGTCGGAGAGGCTGACGCCGATCGCGGCCCGGCGCAGGTTCGCGCCGTCGGAGCGGCGGATGGACCGCGCCCACGGCCGGGTGTCGATGACCACCGACTGGTTCGCGCCAACCGTGGTGTCCAGACGCAGACTCCGCCCGGTGCCGACCAGCTCCACGCTGGGCTGCGCAACCGGGCCCGTGACCGTGATGACCGGCCACGTGGGCGCGTTCCCGGCGTTGATCAGGCCGTCCTGCCTGGCGCCGCCGGGCGCCCACGTGATCGGCCACGTCACCGGCCACGTGATGCCGCCACCCCCGGAAGCCACGAGGGTGAGCGTGACCTGCCGTTCCACATCGGAGTAGAAGAGCCTGTCCACGGTCTGGAAGTCCGCGACGACGTCCGTCAGGCCGGTGCCGCGTTGGCGCTGTGTCGCCGGGGTCCACCGGCGTCCTCGCCCGTACACCACGGCTGTCGAAGAGCCTTCCAGTCTGAACCGGAAAGGCACGACGGCGCCCGGGGTTGCGCGTTCGACGTCGGCGTCCCACGCCGCTTCCAGGGCCGCCCACGCAGGGCCGATCTCCGCCGCCGTGTGCACGTCGCTCCACAGGTCGAGACCGATGACCCGCCCGCCCCGGTAATCCCGGCCCATCCTCGTCCCATCCGAGGCGGGGTTGTCGCGGTCGTTGGTGCGGGACTCCACCGGCCCGATGCGGATGTCATCGGACTGGATGGGGGTGTGGTCACCGAAGACCACACCCCCGATCTCGTACTGGTTCGGCAGGAGGTCAGTCATCCACGAACCTCCCGCCGACGCGGACCGTGTGCAGGCTGTGGGTGATCTCGTCGACCATCTCCCGGACGGTCGCGTCGGCCGAGTTGATGCTGGCGTTGATCGCTCCGACGAGCGGGGCCGAAGCCCCATCCCCGCCACGCGAGGCGGTGGACACCTTCGCTGCGGTCGCGAGCATCCGCGCGGACTCGGCGTTGGAGTAGATGCGCGCCGGGTCCGCGAAATGCGCCAGCTCCGGGCCTTCCTCTCCCACCACAGCCCACCCGGATGCGGTGCCGCCTGAGGCGTAACCGCTGATCTCCCGAATGGTCTTGACCAGCGGCGACATGCCGCCCCGGTGATCCTCCTCCCGGTCCTGGGAGAAGATGTCCGCGATGGACACCAGACCACCGGACGCGAAGCGCGCCCGGTCCCACATGGGCCGGAAGATCGCACCCCCGCTGTACGGGGCTGCGGTGACGTTGTTGGACTGGTTGCCGCCGATCCGCCTGCCGCCCCCTGGGCTCGCGATCAGGTTGACGTGCCTCGTCCCGTACACGGCCACGTCGCCCGGCTGCGGGGAATTCGTCCGAGCCATTCCAGAGCCGTAGTAGTCCCCGGTCCACGCCGTTCTTGCCGCACCACCAAGGGCTTTACTAGCACCCGTTTGCGCGAACAGCCAGGAAATGAACATCGCGCAGTTGTGGACATGAACACCGTTCGCGATGAACGCGTGCTCGTCGTCCACCTGAATGTCGTACACGGTGTCCACGACACCCGTGTCCACCACGGACCGCACCGGCACCCACAGCACGTCCTCGGCAAACCGGTGCTGCGCCTTCCGGGACGGGTGCTCACGCCACTCGATGACGAACTGCTCCCGGCACGACACCGTCCGGCCCTCAATGACCTCCACACGGGCAGGCCGGGTCGATCGGATAGCCGCCGACACTCCGAGGGTGGACAGCAGTCCGGCCAGCGACACCGTGAGGCGCTTGCTGACCGTCGTGCACGCCACCACACCCGGGCGGGACGAGGGACGGTGCCCGTCGCCGGACACGTACCCCTCCAAAAATCGGCCCCGACCCCGGGCATCCCAGGTGAGGACGAAGCTCGGCACCTCCTTGCGGTGGGCGCCGTCACCAGTCGCGGCCAGCAGCTCGTACAGGGCCCGGTCGTACATCGTGACCAGAGCGCACGTCCGGTGCTGGGTGACGTGCGGTTCATACCCGGCGCGCTTGGCCAGCGCCGCCACGTCCTCGGCTTCGCCGCGGGCGACGCACAAGGTGATGGACCGGTCTCGGTGGGTCCGGTAGCCTTCGGCGACGTACAGGCCCACCAGGTGGGCGAGGTCGTCGTCCACTCGAAGGTTTCCGGTGGCGGGGATGGGCTTGGCGACCTTGTCGCCGCGCCGCAGCTCCCCGGCCTTGACCCACCCGCGTTCGGTCATGTACGGGTGGTCGGCGGTCGCCAGGGTGTCCGGGGCGCCGAGAACACGGACCCGTAGGAGCGGCTTCGTGCGCCGGTACACAGCCCGGACGACCTTGTCCGCTCCCGAGGGGGCGCGGACGGTGTCGCCCGGGGCGATGTCTTGGATTTCCACAAGACCCGAAGCGGCCTGGACAAGAGTGCCCGCGGCGAAACACCACGGAGCGCCGTTCATACCGAACCACCTGGTGATGTGGTTCGTGTTGTTGCCGTTCGACTCGGGGTATTTCCCCAGCGACGCTTCCGCTAGCTGGACGACACCCATCGGACCCTGCGCGGAGTTCTTGAAGTCCTCCGCCATGGAGTCACCGATGGACCCGATGAGCATCCGGACGAGCCGGGCGTAATTCTCCCGCACGTCAACACGATGGTCGTTGATGATGCCCCACGGCGTGTCGCCCTGACCTCGGGTGACCCACCCGCCCTTAGCGAACCCCTGGATGGCGTTCTTCGGGATCTGCTTGTGGCGGAGCGCCTCCATGAACCCGACGCCGTAATGGTCCACGACGTGGGTGGGCTGCACGAACTCGCCGTCGGACAGCCACGCCGGAATGGAGTCCGACGTCGCTGTTCCCGGCCCGTGAACCGAGCCGCCCTCGGCATAGAACTGCGACTGCCCATTGCTGGGCGACATGTGCGATGAATTCTGAAACGGCTGCGTCGACCACACACCCCGCGAATTCACCTCGATCGCAGTCCGCACATCCGAGGGGATACCGAGGTACTCATCCGCGAGGTCCTCGGCCTCATCGGCGGTCAACCCCATCTGCCGGGCGACGCGCACGAACTCCTCGCGGCCCCGGGCTGCGGTCGCGATCTGCTCCTGGACGGAGCCGTCGTTCAGCCTCACGGCCTCGGTGTTGGAGTTGATCGTGTCCCGGAGAGTCCGCAGCGCGGATTCGTTCGCGCGGCCCGCTTCGGTGTTCAGGTCGAGGGTGGCGCCGTTCTCCGTTGCCGCCTCGGTTGCGCTGTCGATCGCGGCCTGGAAATCCGACTCCGCCTGAGTGACACCGACCGTGGTCCCGGTGAGGTTGTCCAGGGCGGTCTTCAGGTCACGGGCCAGGAACGCCCCATCGAGCATGGCCTGGTTGACGCCCTCCTGCGCCTCCTCGGCCTCACCCATCGCGTCGGTCTTGCGCCGATACGACCCTGCCGCCTCATTGATCGCCGCGTTCTCACCCTGGATGGCGCCCCGCACCTGAGCGATGAGCCGGTATTCCTTGTCGTACTGGTCCTGGGTGATCTCACCCTGCGCGAGGCGCTCCCCGAGAGCGTCAAGCTGCGCGTTCAGCTCCCGATTGAGGCTTTTCTGGGCGTTGGTCTGCCCCAGAACCGCGTCGGTGACCTGGTCCAGGTTCAGCCCGAGGCGCTCAGCGCGCTCCAGGACCTTCTCTTCTTCAAGGGCCTGGATGGCGTGCGCCCGGGTGTTCTCACCCAGCGCCCCGGAGTCCTCGCGGATCGCGTCGGTATACTCGCGGACCTTCTGGGAGGCGTTGGCCTTCGCCGCGGCGAAGAGCCCGAGGGCGGCGATGCCCGCGCCGATAGCGATGCCCCATGGGCCGCCAAGGGCGCCCACGGCTCCGGACAGGGCGCCCCGGAAGCCCCGGGTTCCGGCCGCGGCCCCGTCAGCTGCGGTGCCGACCGCGCCGAGGTTCGTGGCGTACTCGCGCACCCGCCCGGGAAGCTCCCTGAGGGGTTGCACGATGCCCTGGTTCGCGTACCCGAGGACCTGGATCGCGGACCGGGCGGTGAGTGCCGCCACGGCGAGCTGGAGCAGCCACGGGGCGTTCTCCGCCACGGCGGACAGGGCGCCGGCGAGGGCGGTGAGGCCTTCGGCGTACACCACACCCAGGGGTGCGAGGGCGACGCCGACGTCCACGGCGGCCGACGAGATGGACCCGAAGAGGTCCACGAAGGTGGGCCCGTTCTCGATGGTCCACGCGATGAAGCCCTGGAAGTTGTCGGTTTCGTGGCCCCACGCGGCGAATCGGGAGGTGAGGTTCTCCAGCCCGGGGGCGACCACGTTCCACAGCGGTTCCATGTTCATGACCAGGCCCGCGAGTCCGGACGTGAGGTTGCCGATGGACCGGCCGAACGTGAGCGTGCTGGGGGTGGCCTGGCGGGCCACGAACCCGAAGAACGACTGCCACCGGTCGTTCCCGAGGGCTTCGCGGGCCTCGTCGGACAGGGTGGACAGGGCGTGCGCGGTGCGCTGTGTCGCCGGGGTCAGTAGCCGCAGGCCGACGTTCGCGACGCCGATGCCGTCCGCCGCCGCCCGCAGGACGGGCCGGTCGGTTTCCGCACGGAACTGCCGCCACGACGCCGTCAAGCCGCCCATGGCGTCCTTGAACGCCTCCTGGCCGTCCGTCAGGTCGCCCGTCGCGGCGTTGGCCTCCTGGATGGCGGGGATCGCGGCCAGGGCGAAACCCGCCGCACCCACGCCAGCGGCGGTGAACCCGGATGCGACCGCACCCAGCCCGCCGGCCAGCGCCCCGACGGCGGGGATCAGCGGCGGGATGAGGGTGGTGATCGCGAGGACCCCGGCGGGGGACACGTCGGAGAACTGCTGCTGCCCCTGCCCGAACCCGGCCAGCCCGGTGCGCGACGAAGAGCCCCCGCCACCGCCGCCGGAGGCCGGGGCAGTGCGGGGTGCGGCCGGGGCGGACACGCTGCCGCCGGTGGTGTTGACGCGGACGTTGACCACGCGGCCGTCGATGCGATCGATGGCCTTCTCGACACCCACCAGAGAGGTGAGCGCAGACCGGGTGTTCGCGGACACCTTCGCGGTCGCGGTCTGACGTCCGACCTCGTCGAGCTGCCGCTTGAAGACGTCGAGCTCCGCTTTGGCCTTCGCGCTGTCGAGTCCGACGGGGACGTCCATCCCCTTGTTGGCGTGCTTCTGGAGTTCGGCACGCAGCCGCGGTCCGAAGCGCTTGAGGTCGGGGAGGACGTCGACCCACACTGATCCGGCGTCGGGCATCGGACACCCCCTACTCGGTCGGCGGTGTCTTCACGAGCTTCAGGTGCCGCTTCGGCGGCGCAAAACGGTCCAGATACGCCTGCAAGCGCGGGTCCGGCTTGCGGGTCTGCTGCTCCGGCTCCGCCTTGTCCTTTTCCGGTGTGGGCACCGGGTAGAGGCGCATCGCCGGCGGCTCGTCCTTGAGGCGCAACCCGACCCACAGGATGCGGGCGAGGTACTGCACCCGGGAATCCAGCAACGCGAGCTGCGAGTTGGTTTCGCCCCATGGACGCCCCGGATCGAGCCCCTGAAGGGCCGCCCGCGTGCGGGGCATGCGGGCCATGTCATGGATGACCAGCAGCACCATCCGCCGGAAGGTGATCCGGCCCGCGTAGAAGTCGCAGATGTCCACCGGATTCGGGCGGTCCAAGAGGTCGAGTTCGACCTCGCGGGGGTGCTCCTCTAGGACGGCGAGGAGCTGGAGCCTTCCCCCCGGGTAGCCCCGGCCATGTCGTCGAAGTAGCGGATCACCCGGCCGACCTCACGGGAGGAGTGCTCCAGGAAGTCGTCGGCCTGCGACCCGTCCACGAGGGCGCCGCGCACCCACGCGAGGACGTCACCGATGACGAACGCCCTGTTCGCGTTGTACGACCACTCGGCGAGCGGCTTGAACGTGAACTCGCCGCCGGAGGACATGACGAACGTCGCGTCGGACTCCATCGCCTCCGAGATCTGCGCGGCCTTGTTGTCGGGCAGGTCATCGACCCTGATCGGCGCGGTGGCGCGTTCGACGGGTGCGGGCTTCTTCGCGGGCTGGCGTGCGGCCATTGGTGACTCCTCAGGGCAGGTTGATGGGCAGGAAGAAGTACTAGGTGGACGGGGCACCTGCCCGGGCCCCGCCCACCGGCTCTGGTCAGGCGGACACGGTCACCGTGACGTCATCGGACACACCCCGGTAGGTGGCGGTGATCACCGCGGTCCCCGCGGACACACCGGTGACGGTGCCGTCGCCGTCGACGGTCGCGATGGTGGGCGCGCTGGTGTCCCAGTCGGCGTCCGAGCTGACGTCCTCGGTGTCCTCGTTGTAGAAGCTCGCGGTCGCGGTGAGCTGGGTGGTCGCGGACACGGCGACGGTCGCGGTGCCGGTGATCGCCAGGGACTCGACGGGCAGCCACATGCCGTCGGACAGGAAGTACCGGTTGAACATGAGGCCGTCGCTGGCCTCGTAGATCGTCCACGTGAGGCTGGTGGCGGTGACGTTCTCGGCGTTCTTGGGCCGCTCGCCGCGCGAGGTGACCTCAGCGATCGCCGCGACGGTCCTCTCGTGGTTGGTGCCGTCGAACGTGTCGATCGCGAGCATGTAGCGGCGCTGCCCGGTGGGCCGGTAGACGGGGTAGGACAGCACCCCGTCTTCCTCGGTCATGTCGGCGAGGTCGACGCCGTCGTACAGCGCCTGCGTGTAGGGGTTGGTCTCCCACAGGGGGGTGGTGATGGTCTTCGTGACGCTGATGATGTCGGTGCGCACGGGCGACTTGTAGCCGAGGGGCCGCTTCTCGTTGCGTTCCTCCTCGTAGGCCTCGTTGAAGCCGGTGGGGTCGATCGCCCCGAGGTCCCACCACTGGGCGCCGAACGGGTCGAGACCGGTGGGCAGAGTGCTGCCCAGCGCCGCCACGTAGGCCTTGCCGCCGTCGGTACCGAATGCGCGGATGGCATTGACGTTGTCCGCCATGTCCCCTCCTGGGGCTTCAGGTGAGCGCTGAGCGCTCAGCAATGCTGAGTCTTATGCGGACTGCCGACAGGCGGTGTTCGGCCGCCTGCGGCGAGCGGTGCAGGCGGGAATCGCTATGCGGCGCTGCCCCACGGCATCGCCTTCTTCGACGGGTCCCACGCGGGGCCGCCCCACACGGTGGTGCCGCCCTTCTCGCGGGCCTCCAGTCCGACCTCGGCGGGGTGCAGGCACACCGTGCCGGTGTCGGCGCTGTACCGCTGGTGGCGGTCGAACGCCGACGGGGACGAGAAGCTCCGCTCGCAGGCGGCGCACACGCATCCGCGGGAACCGGTCGGGGTGGGTCGGGTCATAACAGCCTCATTTCACAGATGGAGTAGAAATCTGAGCGGTTTTCAGGCGCCCCCCCTAGGCCGGGCAGGGTCCGGGGGTTCCAGGGCGTTCACGGCGGACGGATAAGCTGGGGACGCGCCCCGCCAGGTTCGAGCTGGCGGGGCGTCGTCTTCATCGACCCCAGCCCGTACCGGCCATGTCCACGATGCGCACCGCGAACGCGACCAGCAGGGCGCCGCGGTGCTCCGACGGCAACCCCGCCAACACCTGGCCGATACCGTCCCGGTCCGCTGCGGCCACCATCAGCCGCAACTCCTCCCCCGCCACCCGGGCCGCCTCCGAAACCATCCGCGGCTCACCCAGCGAGCGGGCCGCCCGCTGGTCCTGAAGCAGGTGCCTCGCCGCGGCCTTGCGGTCGGGGTCGGCGGACTCGGCGATGCGGCCTTCCCACAGGTCCCGGTACGCCGCCGCCAACCGCGGGCTGCGCGCCCGAAGCTCGGCACGCTCCCGGACGGCGGCGATGTGCGCCCGCTGCGTCGGAGTGCAACCCCCGGCCACCCGATACCGGGTGCCGTCCGGGTCGGACAGGGCCGCCTCCAAGCAGGCGTCAGCGAGGGGGCACTGGCCGCAGACCGCCAGCGCGCGGCGGCGGGCCTTCTGGGACGGGTCCTCGAACAGGGCCGGGCGGGTGCGGCACAGGGCCGCAGGGTTCTCACGCACCTTCGCCACCTCCCTGCTGGCCTCGCAGGTCCCTCCACATGCGGCGCATCTCCTCCACCGTCAGACCACCGGGGTCACCGCGGCGGGGGCGGGGCTTCTCCGCTCGGGCTCGCTCACGAGCGGCGCGCTCCACATCGGTCAGCTCGTCCTGCGGGTCGCGGGCGTGGATGCGCGCCGACGCCGCCTGGCACGCGCGGCGAGCGGCCTCCAATCCTGTTTCCAGGTGCGAGTCGCGCCCCTCTGCAACCCCGGCTCCGGACAGGAACGGCTTGTAGCCGTGGGTGCGGAACTGCTCCGCCCGGCGGGCCGTCACCTCATCCGAGTCTCCCGAGGTGATCGCCAGCGCATCCGAGGGGCGCTCCCCTGCCGCCCGGTTCGCGTCCAGCAGACGCTGCCGGTAGGCGGCGGCGTCATCCGGGTCGGGGATCGCTGGGATCACGTGGCGGCGGGACCGCTCCCTGCGCACCTTGACGACCTGGGCGCGGATCTCCGCCGGCGCCACGAACGGTTGCCGCTTCGCGACCTCCTGCAGGGCTTCGCGTGCGTCCTCGAAGTCCAGGTCGCCGAGGAGGTCGAACCAGGTGTCGGGCGTGTACTTGTCGAAGTGCTGCTGGGGGCAGGCGGCGCGGGCGATCCGCGCGAGCATGGTGGCCTCGGTCGGTGTCACTGGGCTTCTCCGATCTGCATCTGGGCTTCGCGTGCGCGGGCACGCTCCAGGGCGGCATCGAACAGGTCGTCGGTCTCCTGCTGGCGCCGGTTCACGGGGGCGGAGCGCATCTGCTGCGCTTGAGGGCCGCCGTCCATGACCTCGTTGACGAAGCTCGGGATCGTGGACGGGTGCTTGCGCTTGCGGTCCCAGGCGATGACGCCGGCGCGGACGGTCTCGTAGGGGATCCGGTCCACTTCGAGGAGCTTTTTGATGGCTTTGGAGGCCTGGCCGATGATCTCTCCGGGCGGACGGGTGGCGCGGGAGCTGATCCATTCGGCGATGAGCGTTCCGGCGTTCGGGGCGGTCACGCCCGAAGACGAAGTCTTCGGAATTTCTTCCTTGCCCAAAGACTCACCTGTACCCGTACCTGTACCTGTACCTATAACGGACCCTTCCGGGAACCCTTTCTGGAACCCTTCGCCGAACCCTTCCCAGAGTGGCGACGGAAGCATGGGCTGGTTGGGGTTGACCTGCGAGTTCTCCTGAGCGGGGCGAGTGATCGGGATGACCGCCGCATGGTTGGCCTGCTCAGGCACCACGAAAGGGGTGACGGAAGCCTTCTCCGGGGGCTCCATGAACCCTTCCGGAAGGGTTACCGGAAGGGTTCCCTGAAGGGTTTCGATAAGGGTTCGGGTCTTCTTCGCCCGCTCATCCGTCAGCTCGTGCAGCGGAAGCCGCTGGAGCTCGTGCCAGATGACGGCCTTGAGGGTGTCCGACATCGTGTTCTTCGTGTGCGCCAGCGCGGACTTAAGGACGTTGGGTTGCTTCCACACGCCGTCATTGCGGATGAACGTGCGGATCAACACCTCTTCGGTGTCCTCGTCCACGAGCACGTACCAGTGCGCCTGGAGCTCCGCGAGTGCGTCGCTGATGCGGTCCTCGTTGGCGTCCTTAGCGAGCTTCTTCCACCGCCGGTCCTGGAGCGGGAGCACCCCGGCAGTGTTGACGTTGGGCTGCGAGAGCAGAGCGAAGTAGAGCCACTGGGAGTCCATGGTGAGGTTGGACTTGAAGTGGTCGTCAGTCCATGCCCTGGACTGGAACTGCGCGAAGATGCGGGCCATGTGAGGCGCCCCCGTTGCTTGGTTCGAGTGGTCAGTTGCTGCGGTTCGGGGCGTGTTGGTAGCACCGCCGCCCCGGGATGAAGTGGCGGGTGGGTGTGGCTCCGCAGGTGCGGCCGTGTGCGGCGTCGTAGTGGGTGCAGGGCGTGTTGGTGCCGTCGGGCATGGCGTCGGCGATCCACGCGGCGATCTCCGGCGGGAGGGCGGTCATGGTGCGGTCTCCAGGTCGAACAGCGGGAGCTGCACGAGATCCACACACGCGGGCTTTGGAGCGCACTGGCGCGAGTCCCCCCTCAGGCAGATCTGCTCGATGAGCTGCATTTGCGCTGCCGCCTTCTCGTCCCATTCGCGGCGGCGCTCCTCCCGGGCTCGCGCGACGTCCCCGAGGATCGTGAAGGGGGTACCGCCGCCGCCGGGCCAGCGGTCCCCGGTGCGCGGGTCGAAGCTGTGGTCGCGGGCTTCGCGCCACAGGGTGAGGTGTGTGGTGCACATGCCGTCGGGGGCGCGGACCGTGAAGCGCTGGTCGGCGGGGTGGTCGATGAGTGTTTCGGCGTGGCGGATGGTGCGCCACGCCGCGCCCTCCCATCGGTCCCATGCGGTCTGGATATGGGAGGGGACGGGGGTCCCGCAGTAGTGGTTTGGTGCGCTCACGTGCCCTCCTTGGTGTCAGTCGGTCCTGGTGTCGTTGGCGCCCGTCCGCGTCTTGCACGCGGTGTCCGGCTGTCCGCTGGTGCTGCTGCGGGTCCGGTCGGGCTGGGTGCTACTTCTCGCGGTCGCAGCGGACGCAGATGCCGTCGCCGTCGTAGACGTGGCCGTCGTTTTCGCAGTCGCCGTCCCAGTCGATGAGGTCGATCTGGTGGGGCCGGTTGTCGGTGCTCACGTTGTCTCCTAGGTGTTGTCGGTCAGGGGCGCGGGGGCGGGCAGCAGCGGCAGGGCGCGGATCTTGTCGGAGGTGTCCTCGCCGTGCGCCCACGGGTCGCCTTCGCAGACCTCGGCGGCCCGCTCGCGCATGACTGTGGCTGCGGCTTCCATCGCGGCGCGGCGCATTTTGGCCATGTCCTCGGCGGCGACGACCTCGCACCCGGTGTTTCCGGCGGCGGCGAGGACCGCGCGGGCCAAAGCCACAGCGTCAGGACCGGTGGGGACATGCACGGCGGCGCGGAAAGCGGTCTCGCCGAGGGTCTCCTTGATCTGGAGACCGCGACGCAGCTCGTCGTTGACGGTGATCGAGTCGCCGCTGGGGTCGGTGTAGGTGTACGGAAGGGTGCTCACGCTGGTCTCCTTGTGGTTTGCTGGTCCGGGACCGGGGCGAATTGGGCGCCCCGGTCCCGTGGTGTCAGGCGTCGTCGTTGGCGATCTCGTCGAGCCGCCGCCGGATCGTGGCGGTGTCACCGGTCAGTGCGGCAGCGATCAGGTCCGCCTGGCGCTCCGAGTACTCGCCCGTGGGGATCGTGGTCTCTGCGTCCGTGTGGTCCATGTGTGCCTCCTAGGCGTTTTCGTGGGTGGTCCAGTGGTCCGGGTCGTAGGGGTTGGCTGGGTCGCCCATCACGCACCCCGTCCCACAGGGCGGATCAGCTCGGCCAGACGCTCGCCCTCCAATCCATCCGGCAGGGTCACCCCGACCCGGAAAGCGCGGGCCACCCCCCGCTCGTCGGCGTCGTAATCGGTGACGACGAGGGTGCGGGTGTCGGCCGAGTACGTGATGCGCTTGCCGTCACCGGTCTCGTAGTCGAAATCGAAGTCGCTCACTTGGCCGCCTCCTCTTCGAGCCACTCGGCGAGACGCGCCCGGCAACGCCCGCACTGGCAGTCGTTGGTGTCCAGGCAGGTGCCCTCCGACAGCGGAGCCCGGTCCCCGGTCGCGGTGATCTCCACCGAGAACCCCTGGTAGCGGCCGATCGCGGACAGCTCGCCGGCGCGTTCGGCGATGGACCAGGACCCGATCACGCGGGCCCACGCGGTGATGGCGTCACGGCGGTCATCGGCGTCGGTGGCGTGGATGCGGCCGAGGAACACCGAGGTGCGGTGGGTGGTGTCGATCTCCCAGGTGATGGGGTGGTCGGTCTCCCGCTTCAGCCACGGCAGGACCTTGGCGGCCTGGTCGGGGGTGGGGGTGGCGGGCAGGTGGGGGTTGGCGAGGGCGCCGGAGATGAGGGCGGCGACGGCGTCGGACTGGTGTCGGGTGGCGTTCACGGTTCTCCTTCGGGGTGGAGGGGCCGACCGGTTGGGCGGCCCCTGGAGGTTCGGGTCAGGCGGACGCGGACGCTTCGGTGTGCAGGCGTCCCATCAGCTCCGCGACGACGCGGGCCAGGTCCAGCCACGCCAGCGGAGCCAGCGGGTCCACGACGGCGGTGGTCTCGTCCTCGACGGTGAACCCCCCGTCGGCGGGTTCCAGGGCGATGGTGATCGTCCATGCGAACCGGCCGCCGGCGGCCTGCCAGGTGATGCGGCCTTCGATGTAGTCGCCGCCCGGGGTGCGGTTCGCCCACGAGCAGTCGGTCTCGTCGCCGTGGCGGCCGATGTGCAGGTCGGGGTGTGCGTTCACGGCGTCCCACGCGGTACGGGCGAGCACCTGGTCGATGGTCGGCTCGGGGGCGTCGGGTTCGGTGTGGACGATCCGGGTGGCGGTGGGCTGTTCGGCGACGTCGATGCGGGTGGCGCCCTGGTAGAGGTAGGCGGCGCGGCCGCGGGCGTCGGCGCGGGTGGGGGCGTCGACGGTTTCGGTCCAGGTCTGGTCGTGCATGGTGATGGTGACGGGCCAGTGGGTCACGGGGTCCTCCTGTGGTCGGTACGGTGGTGGTGCGGGCCCCGGGTGCTTCCTTCATCCGGGGCCCGCCGGTGTGTGGTCAGGCGCCGGGACGGTCCACGGGGACGAGGGGCCCGCACACCCGGTCCCAGGTGGCGAGGGGCACGACCCGGTCGCCGATGGGGGCGCCGGTGTGGTCGACGGCGGTGATGTGCCCGGGGGTGACTTCCTGGAGGTAGGTGCCGTCCTGGTCGCGGTAGTAGCGGGTCATCGGGGTCTCCTAGTCGTGGATGGTGATCTGGCCGGGGGCGGTGATCTCGACGCCGAGGGCTTCGAGGTAGGCGCGGGCGTCGTCTTCGGTCTGGATGTCGTTGGCGGGTGTGGGGTCGGTCATCGGGTCGTCTCCTCGGGGGTGGGCGGGGTGGCGCCGTAGTCGGCGGGGTTGTACTCGCGGAATTCCGCGTGGTCGTCGGGCCAGACCCGCATGAAGCAGGTGCGGCGGGGTGCTCGGGGGTCGATGAGGTGGTGGGTGATGCGGGTTCCGCGGCCGTCGCTGGTGGGGGTGAGTTCGGTGATCCAGCCGATCTGTCCGGGTGCGTCGGTGGGGGCGATGAGCTGGCCGACGCGGAGTTCGTCGAGGGTGAGGGTCATCGGGCGGCTCCCAGGTGGGTGCGTGCGGCGGCGGCGAGGGTCAGGGTGTGGGTGGCGCGCTGGCGCCGGAGGTAGGTGACGGTGTTCGGCCACCAGGTGTGGCGTGCGGGCGGAGTGTTGGCGAGGCGGTTGGCGGCCTCGGCCTCCTCGGTGAGGGTGGCGGCGTTGTCGGCCCATGCCTGTCCGGTGTCGGGGGTGTGGGGGTCGATCTCGGTGGCGTCGCGGGCCGCGCTGCGGAGGGTGTCGGCGACCATCCGCTCCCAGGCGTCGGGGCGGGTGGGGCACTGGTCGATGCTGGTGCCGAGGTGGGTGCCGTCGGCGGCGACCAGGACGGTGAGGATGCGGTGCATGGTGGGGGCGGTGATGACGGCCTGGTAGTGGTCGCCCCAGGTGGTGCCGTCGTCGAGGGTCTCCGGCGGGGTGTAGAAGACGCGGATGGTTTCGACAGGGGTGTCTTCGGTGGCCGCGACGTTGAGGATCGTGGTGAGGGCCTGCGGGTTCATCTCGTCTCCTTGGTGCGTCGTGCTGATGACTCGACTCTATGCCAACATCATGTAGGCATGCAAGTGGTTGTAGGCCAACTATTTATCGGCCTACAACTTCGTGTCATCATGGGGCCATGGACAAAGACACCGCCCTCGCAGAAGCCAAGGCAGCACACGACGCCATCGTCGAAGCGGAAGCCGAGGCCAAACGCCTCGTCGAAGAGGCCCGCATCAACTTCGGCCGCGTCACCAACAAGCTCGTTGACGGCAAGCACGTTCTTCAGGAGGACATTGCTGCTGAGGTCGGCAAAACCCGCGAATACGTGCGCCGGCTCCAGGTCAAGGCTCGCAAGGCCTGACGCGCCGCCCCTCTGATCAGCCCGCCCTCGTGCGGGCTTTTCGGCGTGCGTCACGGCCACTCCCCATCGGTGGGCATCGCCCTGACAAGGTGCGCGGCGTAGTCCTGGCCGTGCTCGTCCAACATGACCGCGAGCTCGCGGGCAAACGCTGCGCGGACCTGCTGGTCGTGGACCTGCTCGGGGTCGTGCTGTGCGGTGGCGGCGGGCGGGACGAACACCGCGTCGTAGTCGTGCATCACGCCCCCACCTCGAACGGCAGGTGGGGCTGGGCGTCGATCGCGGACAGGCGCTTCGCCGCCACCTCGCAGTACTCCTCCGACGCTTCCACGCCGACCGCCCGGCGTCCCATCTCCCGGGCGGCCACGAGCGTGGACCCGGACCCCGCGAACGGGTCCACCACCAGACCGCCCGGCGGCACGCTGTAGTGGATGAGCGGCTTCAGGATCTCCACCGGCTTCTGGGTGGGGTGCCCGCCGCGGACCTGCGGTGCCTGGATAACGGACCACTGGAGACGGGTGCCGTCCTCAACCCAGGGGCGACTGCCGACCTCACCCGTGTGGCTCTGGCCGGGCTTTTTGCGACCGTGGTGGCCGTGACGCATCGGTGGGCCGACCCGGGGGATGCGTGGGGTGTCGTGGTGCACGTCGCCCCACGCCCCCTGGTACCAGTGGGTGATGGTTTCGTGGACGCGGCGGAACCGGTCGGCAGCGAACCCGGACCCGCGGGGCTTCTGCCACACCACGTCCTGCCCGAATTTCCAGCCCGCTCCGGTGAACTCTCCCCAGCGGGGTCCGAAGACCCGCCAGGACCCGAAGCACCACAGGGCGGGCGCGATGGTGGCGGCGACTTCGAGCCATCCGTCGGGCCAGATGTCCCAGGCGAGGGAGGTTTCGGCGCCGTAGGGCGGATCGGTGATCACGCAGTCCGCAGTGAGTCTCAGGGCGGGCAGGATCTCGCGGGAATCGCCGAGGTAGAGGGCGGTCATCGAATCGGAGTAGTAGGGCTGCATGTCCCCTCCTGGGGGTGTGTGGTGCCCGCCGTGGCCGGGCTCAGGCCAGCAGCCACGGCGGGGGTCTTAGGCGGCGGTGGTCTGTCGGGGTCGGGCGTCCGGGTCGTCGATATCCACCCCGTCCCACGCCTCAGCGGGCAACCACCCGGCAGCGACAGCAGCAGCCCGCGTGTCACCCCGGGCCGCCTTCACCGACGGCGGCGTGCCCAGCAGGACCGGCAGGATGCGCCGCACCGCGTCCGCCAGATCGGCGGGCACGGTCTTCGCGTCCCCCTCGCGGATCATGTGCAGGTGACCGGCCCGGCCCATGCCGATGGCGGTGCACACCCGGGTGGTGCCGTGTCCGGCGAGGGCGAGCGCTTGGAGGCGTCGCCGGGTTCCGGCGGCGGGCACACGGGGTACGGCGGGCTTCTTCTCGGCGGGACCAGGGGTGGGTGCGACCCGGCGTTGCCGGTTGCGGCGTTCGGCCTTGCGTTCCTCGGCGTCCATGCCGCCCCACACCCCGTACCGCTCCGGGGCGGCGAGCGCCCATTCGCGACAGGGCACGAGGGCGGGGCAGCCGGCACAAGTGCGCTTGGCCCGCTCGGTCCCGACTCCGGTGTCGTCGAAGAACAGGTCGGTGTCCTGGTCGCGGCATGCCGCCCGGTCACGCCAGTCCGTAGCGGGCGCGGTGGTGCGCTGGTCGCGGGCGCCAGCGGCCCGGTAGAACCTCATCGGGGGGTCCTCTCTCCGGCGTAGCGGCCCCACACCTCGTGGACACCATCGGCGGTCGTGATGGCCTGTGCGTCGTAGCGGCGGGACGCGTAGGCCGGGTAGACGCCGCTGCGGATCTGGTAGGCGATGTTGTGGGCGGCCTTGCGGGTGGCGTAGGCGGCGACGCGCACCCACTCGTCGGTGTCGCGCATGGCGGCGGCGAGCGCGTGGTGGTCGGTCCGGCCCGTGCGGCCGTGGTCGGCGGGGAGAACCGGGGCGGTACGGATCACCGGGGCACCGCCAGTTCCGGCCACTTGGCCTTGTCCAGGCGGGCCACCTGCGCGGCGGGCAGGTCCACGATGGGGTGTCCGAGCCACTGGAGTCCGGCGGCGCGCAGCCACCAGGCGTCGCACTGGTCGCCGCCCTTGTCGTCCTCGAACTCGCGGCCTGCCCGTTTGAGCGCTGCGATCGCCATGGGGGTCTTGTCGCCGCTGCCCTTGCCGGTCGCGAACGCCTTCAACGTGGCGGGAGCGATCAGCGCGAACGGGATGGCGTGGTCGATGAGCAGGCCGCGCACGATCCCGTGGACCATGCCGGTGATCCCTGCGGACTTGGCGTGGGTGGGCAGGTCCTCGATGACGGCGAGGTTGACCTCGTCGCTGAGGATGAACGGGTTGACCTCTGCGGCCTGGACGATCAGGTCGGAGATGCTGTCGCGGATCTCGGTGAGTCGCAGGTCGCCCTTGGAGGTGGGCTTGAGGGTGTGGGTGTCGCCGTTGGGCAGGGCGATCGCGGGTGAGGTGAGACTGAGGTCTAGGCCGATGACTCGGGGCTTGCGGTCCATGTGTTTCTCCTGCGTGTGGGGGGCGGCCCCCGTGCCCCCGCAACAGGGGCCGCCCTGGGGGTTGGTCAGTCGGACGGGGCCTCGAACGCGGCCTTCTCATTCGTGGTCCGGCCCGCGTAGCTGATGGACTCGACGAGGCGCAGGGTGGCGCTGCGCATGTCCTCGATGCCTCGCTGGTACGCGGCGGCGACGTCGGCCTCGCGCGCCTTCTCGGTCTCGCGGAGCTTCCACGTCGCGACGTGGACCTCGTGCTTCAGCTCGGCGATCGTCGTCGCCACGTCGAGAGCGTCCTGGTCGATCACCCCGGACAGCACCCGGATCACCGCCGCGATCTCCTCCGTGGGCACCTCCCACGCGACATCCGGCGGAGTCGTCAGCCCGTCGCCGTCCACGGGGTCCACGCTGATCTCGACGAACCCGGAGCGGAGCGGGTACGCGCGGATCCGCCGCCCGGCCAGACGGGCGACCTTCCCGCCCGCGCGGGCGGCAGCGGCCACCAGGTCACGGCCAGCCGTCGCGGCGTCCTCAGCGGACACCTCCCACGCGTCAGCGGGGGTGGTGATTCCGTGGGGCCCGTCGGGTGTGGCGGCAGAGACGAGGATGTGCCCGTCCGAGTCGGTGGACACCTGGAGGTCACGGCGGGGGTACGGGGTGTGGGTGGTCTCACTCATCGGGGGTCTCCCATCGGCTTCGGGATGCGGACCTTCTCAGTGCGGATCCACTCGTGGTGACCGACCTCGTGCGCGTACCGGACCCCGTGGCCCTCACGGGGCACGTCGCAGGCACCACACGGCGCGGTCGGCAGAGGGGTCGGGACGGGAGGCGGCGGGTCATCTGGGACGACCTGCACAGTGCGACGGTCGATCTCAGCGGCCCGCTCCTCGGGGGTGGGGCCCACCGGCCCTGCCACACGGCGAGACCGGGGGAACCAGGACAGGGGGCTCACCGGGGCACCTCCCGGTCCCACCGGTCCTGGCGGAGCTTCTTGGCGATCAGCTCGTCAGCGTCACGGCCCACAGCCCTGTTCAGCCACCACGCCACCAGGACCACAGCCACCACTAGCCGGGCGGCCACATCCATCTGGAGGACATCGAGCAGGGTCACGACGCCACCTCCTCGGCGTACTCGTCGAACGTGGCCTGCTGCTCGTCCGGGGTCACACCGTGCGGCTGCTCCACACCCCACGGGTCGTCCTCGACGATCTCGGCATCCACCAAGCCCGACTCATCGACCTCCGCCGGAGCCTCCCCCGGCTTCGCGATGGGCTCGTCCGTTCGCGCCATGTCCGCGAGCCGGTCGATGACCGCGTCCGCCTCAGCGGCCGTCAACAGCCGCGTCACCGGGATCTCCCGGCCCGCGACCTCCGAGCACACCGCCAAAGCGGCGTCCTTGCCGAGACCCAGGTCCCGGAACCGGCCGAACATCTCGTCGGTCTGGTCCTTGCGGATCATCGGCTCCGACGTCGGGGTGTACATGCCGACCTGCGCGGCGGCTGCGGTCTGGATCGTCTCCCCCGCCTGCCCCACCGTCGGCTCCTCGGTCGGGGTGTGCTTCTCCATCTCCTCCGGGGTGTAGATCCCGGCCAGGTCCTGCGAGAACGCCGCCTTCAACGCCAGGGCCTCGGCGACCTTCCCGATCATGTGGGAGGGCTTGGACGCCCACAGCGCCATCAGATCGCCGCCCTTCTTGCGAGCGGCGTACTCCTCGAACACCGCCACCGCGACGGTCGGCTCACGGAACCCCTGCTTGTACACGCCACAGCGGGCGGCGACCGGGGGGCGCTTCTTGTCCAGCCACACGTCACGCCAGACACCGTCCTCACCGCACCAGGAGATGGGGGTGCGGCCCTCGTACCGGCCGGTGCGCTCCGCGATGACCCGCAGCCCATCGATCCCTGCCTGGATCGTGTACTTCCAGCTCTCCTCGCGGGTGCGCGGGTTCCACTCCTTACGGCCGATCATGTAGATCTGACGAGCGAACGGGTCGAGGCCAGTCCTCTGGGCGTAGTGCAGGAACACCAGCTGGTCGCCCTGCGGGGCATCGGCGATACCGATCTGCGCGAGCGCGGCCTTCTGCGGCTGGGTCCACTCGGTCTGGTGCGGGTCCAACGCCAGCACACCGGTGTTGGTGACGGCGATCTCGGTCGTAGCGGTCATCACGCGGCCTCTTCTTCCTGGTCGGTGCGGGCGGGGGCGGGCATGTCCGGGAGCTTCGTCCCGGCCTTCACGAACGGGGTGCCGCCTCGGATGGACTGCCGGTTCGCGATCGTCATCCCGAGGTAGCGGGCGCGCTTGGCGTCACCCATCCGGTCCGCGAGCACGGACCGCTCGTAGAGCTCGCGCTCCTCTGCCGCCTTCAGCGCGTTCTTCGCCGAGCAGTACGCGGCGGCCTCCTCATAGCTGAGCTCCACGTCCACGGGCTGGATCTGCGGGTGCAACTGCCGCACCGTCTGGTACGTGGACTCCGCACCGTCAAAGGTCGGCGGGGCGTTGAACATCAGCGAGTCGATGAACTCCTCCGCTTTGAAGCGCAGGATCGCGGCGGCTTCGGGGTCGTGGTGGACCACGTAGGACCGGAACTCCAGGCGGGCGGTCAGCACGGCGACGTGCGCGACCGGGAGACCCAAAGTGTCCATGTACCACTGGATCTGCGTCCGGTAGTACAGGGGGATTTCGTCGGTGCCGGAGTGACCCCAGGTGTCGGAGTCGTCCTGGCCGTCGGTCTTGATCTCCAGGATCCCGACCGGCTTGCCGTCCTGGAGGAGGAGCCCGTCGGGGTTCGCGAGCTGGTAGTCGCGCTCCCGGTGCGTGTAGGTGCCACCTGTGACCACCGTGTACTCGGGGTTCTGGTCGGCCCACCAGCGGCGGATGCCGTCCTCCAGGTAGTGGCCCCGGGCCTGCGCGTCCGTGGTCTCTCCGTCGGACACGAGCCCGGCCTTGAGGTGCCAGAGCCGGTACGGGGACGTCCACGGGGACCGTCCGAGCACAGCGGCCATGTCGGACCCGCCGAGGCGGGAGGCGCGGGCGGCGTGCCATTCCGGGGAGCCGGGCTCCCACGAACCCAACAGGCGCCCGGTCGGGGTGTTGATGGCGGTCACTGGTCGGCTCCCTTCACGCGGACCTCGAACCGGTCCAGACGCTTGCGCTGCTCGTGCGGGTTGGCGGTGATCCACTCCGGGCTGTAGATCAGCTCCCACAGCTCAGCTGAGGTCACCAGACGGCCCGGTTTGAACTCGCCCGGGTGGGTGCGGACGACCCGCCCCTGCTCGTCGGTGTGCTCGGGCCACTCGGTGGTGTCCGTGCCGACGCCCTTGCGGCAGTAGGTCGCCTGCGGGCACGCGGGGTTCGGGCCACGGTGGTAGCGGATCGTGTCGTCGGCGCGGACCTGGATGGTGGACCCGCAGTAGGGGCACAGGGCGTGGACCTTCGTGGGGTTCACCAGCCCACCTCCTCGTCGGGGTCGATGGGGAACTTCGGCTGGTAGTCGTCGCGGTTGGGCAGCAGCAGGTCGTGCGCCTCGGGCCACACCGAGTCGGCCTCCGGAGGCGACATCAACAGATCGCCGTAAGCAGCGGCCACATCCCGCATGCAGTGCGCGTCCCGGTCCGGCTCAGCCACCGGGTCAGCGCCCATGTCCGACAGGCCCGCGTCCACGTCAGCGGCGATCGCCGCCATCAGATCCGCGTCCGACAGCCGGTCCGTGTCGAACTCGCCGCGGGCGGCACGCTCCAGGGTCAAGGCGTCGGCCAGGCCCTTCGAGGACGCCAACGCGACCGCGATGCCGGCGTCACCGAACGCCGCCAGCATGTCCTCACGGGCGTCAGCGCCTTCCACGACCGACTGGTACGCCAACTCGGCGTCATCGACGGCGCGGCGGAGTATCTGCATGTACTCGGGGAACCCCATCGGGCGGGCCTCATCGCTCAGCACTGCGGTCACCTCCCTGGCACTGCTTGTGGTGGGCGACGGCGGCCTCAGTGGTCTGCCGCGAGTCGATGAACGGCCCCTCGTGGTGGCCACGCCGGCAGGTGAACCCGAGCCCGTCGGCGTCCGGCACCCACAGGCGGTCCTCGTTGGGGTGGGGCTGCGACGCGTGATAGCGGCGCTCAGCGTCAGCGGCATCCCGGTAGCGGCGGGTCTGCTGGCGGGCGGCATTCGCACGGGCCGCGGGCGACGCGTCGACCATCAGCCGGGCCAGCCCGTCGCCGCGCTCGGGGAACAGCAGCCCGAACCCGTCAGCGGCGTTGAGCTTCGCAATCTGGGAGTCGGACACGGTCACGCCGAGGCCCCGCAGGGTGTCGATCAGGGCGCGGACGCGCGCGCCACCGTCATCGGGCAGGTGGTGCAGACCGGCGGCGGTCATCGGACAACCTCCTGCTCCTGCTCCCACAGGTACTGGAGCTCCCGGGTCATGTACTCCTGCTCCGCGTCACGGACCGCGCCGGCCATGGCCGACAGGGTCGCGGCCACGTCACCGGGGTGACCGGGAGGGAACGCGAGGGTGATGGTTCCGCCGTCGGGGGCGGTCACCACCAGGGCGGGGAGACCATCGCGGACACGCATGTCCACGTCAGCGGAGAGCGGGAGGACCACCCTCTGCTCGGTCGGGATACGATTGGTCACGGCACTTCTTCCTTTCGTTGAGGTCGGTGCCAATGCCCTCGTCCGGGTCACAGCCGGGCGGGGGCGCTTTCGTGTCAGGCCTGCTGCTTCTTGCGCAGGCGAGCCGGGATCTTCGGTTCCAGAGGGGTCACATTGCGCGGCGCCACCACACGAGGGCTCCGGCGCTTCACCGCCGGGACCTCCTCGAACTTGCGGATGATCTCGGTGACGTGCTCGTCGGTGAACCGGTACGAGCCGCCGAGCATCGTGAACGGCACCTCGCGGCCCTCGCAACGGGCCCGCAGCCACGACGGCTTGATCTGAAGCTGCTCGGCGACCTGATCGAGAGTGAGCACCCGGTGCGTCATGCGGCGCCCTCCTCACTGGTGTTGTGAGCGACGATTTCGTCTGTGGCCACACCCAGCTCGCGAGCGATTCGGATGAGCACCCGCTCGGAGGCTTTCGGCCTCCGCCCGCGCTCGATGCGGGACAGGTAAGGGGTGGTGATCTCGGCGCGTTTCGCGAGGTGGTCCAGCGTCCACGCCCGCAGCCGGCGGAGTTCCCTGATGCGGGGCCCGTTGGCCGGGAGGGTTTCGGTCGGTGGCATGTCGCCAGTTTGCCTATCGTTGCCGATCCATGTCAACACGAACTGGCGAGTAACTTCATTGTCGCAGGCTCAACGCCTATGCACGTGCACATAGAGTGGCATAGTGCCACTGTGGGCAACTTTTTCCGATCTTGCTACTAGGCAACCCTGTGAGGCAGCCCTAAACTTGCCTAACGTTGCCTATAGACGTGGTTCGGAAGAGGAGACATGGACACCCAGGCATGGCAGCGACTCGCCCGCGAGCTCGCCAAACGCAGGGCCGGACTCCGGCCCGAATGGGCAGACAGGACAGTGTTCGCCCGCGACAACGGGCTGAGCTACCGGTCGCTGTCCGACCTGGAGACAGGCCGCCGCGACAACTACAAGCTGAGCTGGCTGACCAAAGTCGAAGCCGCCTACCGGTGGGAGACCGGGTCGATACAGCTCATCATCGACGGCGCCGACCCCATCCCCCTCGGCGAACCCCCCGCGGCGACAGCCTCCCCGGAGCCCGCCTGGGACGAGGAGCTACGCGGCCCCCACCCGCCCCTGCGGGAGGGCGAGGAACTGCGCTGGCGGCACGCGGGTGACGGGCTGCGGAAAGTCGAGTTCTCCGTGCGCGGGGTGTGGGCCGAGAAGCGCGTGCCGGCCGATGCCCCGTGGGAGCGTGTGGTCCCGGAGTTGCGCTGGGAGCTGATGCAGAGCATGGCGAAGGCGACGCAGGTGCTGGCCCAGAGCATGCGCCCCCCTGAATGACGGAGGGTAACCAATGCGGCTACGATTATCGCCCTAGGTAACTACCTAGGGCGATTTTACTATTTGCGGGCATCCACGGGCCTAGGCATGACGAAACCCCGTACCTAAAGTCAGGAGTCCGCCCGGGAAGCCCGCAACGGAGGGGGATTCCTGAGGCAGGAGGGGGGAAAGTCCGTTTTGACCACGCTACAAACCAATCAGGCCACAGGTCCCATAGTCCTCAGAAAGGGAGAAATCCCCTACCCCGACGCCGACCCCGTACTGATCACAGGCTGTGACATGTGGACGGTGGCCACCATCCACCCCGGTACCGACCCGGACCGGGCCGCACAGGAGATCACCCGGCGCATCCCCCACACGCCCGCGTGCCTGAGGGACCGCCTGTCCGAACTGCTCACCGACCCGAGCAGCGGACCCATCCGAATCCGGTGACCCCGGCCCCGCCTTCCCCCGGGGCCGACACCACCGCTCACCCCCGCTACCCGGACCCATCCACCGGGGCAACCCCCACTACGAGAACAGCCCCGGCCACCCGCAACCGGGGCTCTCGCATTCCCCCTCCCCCACGTCCCACCAGCAGTGCATGATGGAGGCATCCACCCCCGAGGAGACCGATGGCCTACGCAGAGAAGCTGGTGAAGTCCTGGCGTGCCTGCTGGTACGTGCCCGGCCGCAAAAACGCCGTCAAGGAATCCGGGTTCCCCACCAAGAAGGCCGCTGAAGACTACGCCGCCGAACAGGAAGTCCTCGCCCGCCAGCGCGGAACCCGCGGCGACGCCCACCAAATCAACTTCCGCGCCTGGGCCGAAGAGTGGTTCTCCGGCATCCACCTCGAACCCGCCACCATGCGCAACTACCGGTCGGTCCTGACCAACCACCTCCTCCGCCAGTGGGGCGACTGGAAGATGGCCGACCTGGCTCACGCCGACGCCGCCATCGCCACCTGGAAGAACGAACTCCTCGGCTCCTACGCCGACGGCACCGTCAACGGCATCATGGGCAAGCTCGTCACCATCCTCGGAGACGCCGTCGACCAGGGCATCATCCACCGCAACCCCGCCCTCGCGAAGCGACGCCGCGGCAAGATCGCACCCAAGCGGAAACGCCAACGCGAAACCCGCTACGAGGAGATCACCGACCCCGTCGGGGCGCTCCTCGTCGCGGAGCGGGCCGCGTTCCTGTCCGGGCGGCCCGACGAGTTCATCCTCCTCACCGCGAAGTACTGGCTGGGGCTGCGCTGGGGGGAGACGATCGGACTCACCGCTGAATCGGTAAACACCAGCTTCCACCTGCGCAAGCAGCTCTACGAGCACACCCGCAAGCGGTTCTACTGGAAGGAGCCCAAAGCCGGGTCCGAGCGGATGCTGGACGTTCCGCCGTTCCTGGTCGACCTCCTGGACCGGCAGGCCCGCGACGGCGCCCGTCAGGAGGCCACAGGGCGGCTGTGCCCGTGCGGAGAGGGCCTGCCCCAGGAGTACCGGCACGAGACCGGCATCCACCTGTTCACGGGCGTGGACGAGGTCCACCAGCGCGCGAACCCGTTCCGCTCCTACCTGTTCGGCCCCGCCGCACAGGGCCTGTACTACGCCGGCCAGTCGCAGGAGTTCCCCGTCTACTACTCCGATGCCGACGACCCGTGGTCGATCGTGCCCACCGGCAAGGGCGTCCGCCAGCCCACCGATCCGGCCGGGAAGTGGGAGCCGGTCCGTGAGGGCATGAAGCCGCACGGGCTGCGGCACTCGCACAAGGTCGTCCTGGAGGAGCTGGGCACCCCGAAGGTGTTGATGGACGACCGGATGGGGCATGTGGACCAGTCGACGTCGGCCCGGTACTCGCATGTGACGCCGTCGATGCGCCGTGACCTCGTGGACGGCCTCCAGGAGCGGTGGGAGAAGGCGCTGGCGCAGCGTGCCGCCATGAATTTCGAGTCGCCGGTGCCGCTGGTCAACGCCCTTTTGGACGCCCACTCCAGATCCACTCCAGATCCAGGCTCTCGACGCTTGACATCCCGTCGGGGTATGGTGGCCTAGAAGCGGTCACTACCAGCGGTTTCAGAAGCCCCCGAGAGACTGCCGCGGACCTGCGAGAGGCCGAAAACGCTTCTCGGTGTAGGAGTCGTGGTTGTCCACGAGCAGAACGCGCATCCCGCCCCTTCGTGATGTGGATGGCGACATTCCAGGATACGGCGCCCGCCCGGGTCCGGGGTTCTCCACAGGTGGCGGCGGCCCCTGGTGCGGGCGGGGCGGCCCGGGTAGACAGGAGGTGAGGGCTTTTGCCCTCACCGGCTTCCCCGCACGGAAGGGAGTTCGCGGTGACCGCTTTCCTTTTCACGGTCGTGGTCATGGTCCTGGTGGCGCTGGGCGTCTACCTGGTGGTCACGGTCTCGGCCGTGGCCGACACCAAGAGGATCACCCCCGACCGGCCCCACCCCGTGGTCGACCGGGCCCAGGAGGAGCTGCGGCTGAGATACGCGCGCGGGGAGATCGGGCGCGAGGAGTACCTCCAGCGCAAGATCGACCTCGAATGAGCGCCCGCGCCCCGCCCCGGGCGGGTGATTCCCGGAGGCGGTGTGGGTTTCACCGTTGGCAGCGGGCGGCGGAGCGTGTACAGTGACGGCCGTCCTGTTGTCTACGAATGAGGTGGACGTTGCGCATCTGAGGTTCGCGATCATCACGCGGCACGGCCCTTTGTCGGCCGCCCGCCACGGCCCCGGGCCGTCGGTGGAACCGCGTGGATGGAACCTCGGTGCACGAGCCGTCTCCTCAACGGGACCTCTCACCTTCTCCTGTCGGCCCCGGCCGCGTGGTGCTCGCATACGAAGCCCCTTGTCACTTCGCTTCCGTATTGCGAGAGAACCATGTCCCAACCCACTGTCGCCGGTGCCTCCGTGGCCGTTTCCGCCCTGGGCTTCGCCTGGGCCGACGGCACGCCCGTCTTCGATGACCTGTCCCTGACCGTGGGCCGCGGCCGCACCGGTCTGGTCGGCACCAACGGCTCGGGCAAGTCCACCCTGCTGCGCCTTTTGGCAGGGGCCCTGCGTCCCGCGTCCGGGTCGGTCACCGTTCACGGGCGCCTGGCCTACCTGCCGCAGAACATCACCCTGGACACCGGCCTGCGCGTCGACCAGGCGCTGGGCATCGCCGACACCCGTGCGGCGCTGGCCGCCATCGAGACGGGCGAGGTGTCCGAGGAGCACTTCGAGGCGGTCGGCGACGACTGGGACGTCGAGGAGCGCGCCCTGGCCACCCTGGGCGAACTCGGCCTGGACGGCATCGACCTGGACCGCACCGTCGGGGAGATCTCCGGCGGCGAGGCCATCCTGCTGCGCCTGGCCGCCCTGCTGCTGGAGCGCCCCGACGTCCTGCTGCTGGACGAGCCCACCAACAACCTCGACCTGTTCGCCCGCAAGCGGCTCTACGACGCCGTGGACTCCTGGCGCACCGGGACCCTGATCGTGGTCAGCCACGACACCGACCTGCTGGAGCGGGTCGACCGCATCGCCGAGCTGCGCTCGGGGTCGGTCACCTGGTACGGGGGCGGCTGGTCGGACTACCAGGAGGCGCTGGCGGTGCAGCAGGAGGCCGCCGAGCGCACCCTGCGCGCCGCCGACGCCGACATGAAACGCCAAAAGCGGGAACTGGAGGAGACCCAGGTCAAACTGGCCCGCCGCCTGAAGCAGAACCGCAGGGTGCAGGCCCAGGGCGGCATCCCCAAGATCGCCGCCGGCAACCTCAAGCGCTGGTCCCAGGAGTCCTCGGCCAAGCTCAAGGGCGTCCACGAGGACCGGATGCAGGAGGCGCGCGAGCGCCGGGAGGAGGCCGCCGAGGCGGTGCGCGGCGACGCCGAGATCAAGGTGGAGCTGCCCGAGACCGCGGTGCCCTCCGGACGCGAGGTGCTCAGGGCCGAGGGGCTGACCCCGGTGCACGGGGCGCTGTCCAACGCGGACCTGTGGGTGCGCGGCCCCGAGCGGATCGCCCTGGTGGGCCGCAACGGGGCGGGCAAGACCACCCTGCTGCGCACCCTCCTCGGGGAACTCCCTCCCCGGGAGGGGGCGGCGCGGGTGTTCGTCCCGGCCCGGTTCCTGCCCCAGCGGCTGGACGTGCTGGACGACGCCCTGACGGTGGCCGAGAACGTGGAGCGGCTGGCGCCGGACGTGGAGGACCAGCGCGTCCGCGCCCAGCTGGCCCGGTTCCTGTTCCGGGGTGCGCGCTCGGCCCAGCTCGCGGGGACGCTGTCGGGCGGTGAGCGGTTCCGGGCGGCGCTGGCGGCCCTGCTGCTGGCCTCGCCGGCACCGCAGCTGCTGCTGCTGGACGAGCCCACCAACAACCTGGACGTGTCCAGCGTCCGGCAGCTGACGGGGGCGCTGGAGGCCTACGAGGGGGCGCTGGTGGTGGCCAGCCACGATCTGCCGTTCCTGGAGTCGGTCGGGATCACCCGGTGGCTGTTCGTGGGCGAGGAGCTGGTGGAGACCACCGCCGAGGGGGTGCGCGCCCTGCTGGCGGGCGAGTCCCTGGAGTGAGCCCGTGTGCCCCGCCGCGGTATCCGCGGCGGGGCACACCCGGCGGGAGGCCCGCGCTCATTCGCCGGGGTAGTCGCCGAAGGACCACAGGTTGCCCTCGGGGTCGCGGACGGTGAACTCCCGCGCCCCGTAGTCGGTGGTCTGCAACGGCCGCACGATGTCGGCGCCCTGGCCGGTGACGTGCGCGTACAGGGCGTCGGGGTCGGCGGCCACCACGTAGACCCCGGCCGTGCCGGGCTCGCGCGACCACGCCCGGCCCGGGGTGTGGTCGCCGAGCATGATCCCGCCGGCGCCCTCGGGCCACAGGAGTTCGGCGTGGGCCACCCGCCCGTCGGGGCCGTCGGTGCGGGCGGTGACGGTGAACCCGAACACCCGGGTGTAGTGGTCGATGAGTGCTGCGGCCTCACGCGCTTGCAGGGTCGCCCACAGGCGCGGCCGGACGGCGGCGGCGGTGCTGTTCTGGTTCGTGCTGTTCTGTGTGCTCATGCCCCCAGGCTCCCCCGCCCACCGGCGGGGTGTCTTGTACGTTCCGGAACTCCCGGGCGGCCCAGGCGGCGGGCGGCACCCCGGCGAAGCGGCGGAACTCCCGGCTCAGGTGCGCCTGGTCGGTGTACCCGGCCGCGGCGGCCACCCCGGCCAGGTCGGCGCGCCCGCTGCGGCGCACCGCCGCGGCGATGCGGGCGCGGGCGTGGTCGAACCGCATCAGGCAGGCCACGGTCTTGGGCGAGCGGCCCACCTCGCGGCGGAACAGGGTGCCCAGGTGGCGGGGGCTCAGACCCACCCGGTGGGCCACCTGCTCCACCCGGGCCCGGCCGCGGGAGGCCGCCAGCAGGTGCCAGGCGCGGACGAGTTCGGAGCGCAGCCGCGGGTCACGGTGGCGTTCGCGCAGGTGGGCGCCGATGAGCGCGAACGCCTCCGGCCACGGGGCGGCGGTGTCGGCCAGGCGCTCGTGCAGCTCCCGCCCGCGCGGGCCGACCAGGGCCAGCCCGTCGTAGTCGTCCACGCCCAGTTCGGCGCAGGGGATACCGAACAGGGAGCGCACGGCCAGCGGGTGCAATGCCAGCTGCACCCCGGCCTGGCCGGGCCGCTGGCGCACGTGGGAGGCCGCCAGGTGCAGCCCGCCCAGGATGACGGGGGCGGGGCGGGCGGCGGCCAGCGAGGCGGCGTCGGGTGCGGCGCGCACCCCCTCGTCCAGGCCGACGATGAAGGTGACCGTCGCCGAGGGCAGGCCCAGGTGGACCGCCTCGGGCAGTGCCGGTGTCCGGTAGCCGAGCATCGACAGCACCCCGGGGGCGGCCTGTGCGGGGGCGGGGGCGAACTCCCAGGCCCGCTCCGGCTCGATCGTGCCTTCGACCATGACTTCGACGCTAACAGAGCGGGCCGACACCGGCCCGGCCGGTCAACCGACCGGCCGGGCAGACGATCGAACGGTCGGCCGGCCCGGCCGGGCGCCGGACCGCCCGCTCAGCCGGTCATCTCCTCCAGCGTCTTGCCCTTGGTCTCCTTGACGAACCGCCACACGAACAGCAGCGACAGCAGCGCGAACCCGGCGTAGATCAGGTAGGACCCGCTCAGGTTCCAGTCGCGCAGGGTCGGGAAGCTGACGGTGATGAGCCAGTTGGTGAGCCACTGGGTGGCGGTGGCCACGCCCATCGCGGCGGCGCGGATCCGCAGCGGGAACATCTCCCCCAGCAGCACCCACACCACCACACCCCAGGACAGGGCGAAGAACAGCACGAACGAGCTGGCCGCCGCCAGCGCCACGGCCGCCCACACGAACGGCAGCGTCACCTCCTCGCCCTCCACCACCGCGTGCCCGAACGCGTAGGAGGCGGTGGCCAGCGCGATCGTCATCCCCACCGACCCCACCAGCAGCAGGGGTTTGCGGCCGATCCGGTCCACCAGCGAGATCGCGATGACCGTGCCGACGATGTTGACGACGGAGGTGAACAGGCTCAGCAGCAGCGAGTCGGACTCGGCGATGCCCACCGACTGCCACAGCGACGAGGAGTAGTAGAAGATGACGTTGATGCCGACCAGCTGCTGGAACGCCGACAGGGCCATGCCGATCCACACGATGGGCAGCAGCAGGTAGGGGCCGCGCAGGTCGCTCAGCTTGGGCCGCACCTCCGAGCCCAGCGCCTGGCGGATCTCCCCGATGCGGCGCTCGACCCGCTCGGTGCCGCCGCCCTCGACCTCGGCCAGGATGGTGCGGGCCTTGTCCACGTTCCCGATCCGCACCAGGTAGCGGGGCGATTCGGGGATGAGCAGGCTGAGCAGCAGGTAGAGCAGGGCGGGCAGGACCTCCACGCCCAGCATCCACTGCCAGGCCTGGATGGGGCCGATCATGTTGTGGGCGCTGCCGTCGGCGATCTGGGCGATGCCGTAGTTGACCAGCTGGGAGCAGGCGATGCCCAGCACGATGGCGAGCTGTTGCAGGGAGCCCAGGCGGCCGCGGTAGGCGGCCGGGGAGACCTCGGCGATGTAGGTGGGGGCGATGACCGAGGCCATGCCGATGGCGATGCCGCCCAGGACGCGCCAGGCGGTCAGGTCCCAGACGTTGAACGGCAGTGCCGACCCGATCGCGCTGATGGCGAAGAGCACGCCGGCGACCTGCATGACCCGGATGCGCCCGTAGCGGTCGGCCATGGTGCCCGCGGTGGTGGCGCCCAGCACGCAGCCCAGCAGTGCCGAGGCGATGGTGAAGCCCAGGACCGCCGAGTTGACCTCGAACTTGGCCTGGATGGCGTCGACGGCGCCGTTGATCACGGCACTGTCGTAGCCGAACAGGAACCCGCCCATCGCCGCCGCGGCGGCGATCATGGTCACGTGGACGATGTTGGCGTCCTCGCCCGTTCCCCCGTTGACGCTTGCCACGCGTTCCCCTCCCTGACGGCCGACTTCTCCAGGGTGGACCCCGCCCCCACGGTACGTCACGTGGGCGATACGTGCTGTAGACACAACGATGGCCGATGTTTGGGCTGTTCGGGGGACGTCCGTGGTCGGCGCGGGCCGGGCGGGCGGCCACGGCGGCACGGAGCGGGGACCCGGGGCGGGACCCGGCGAGCGGCGGCGCGCGACGGTGCGCACACCATCGGACACCGGAGGGCAACGGTCATGTCCTTACAAGAATCCGGCCGGGGTTTTTGGCGTGTTCGGGGGGTGCGCCGCGCGGGGCCGCCCCTTCAGGATCGTGTTCTGTGACGACCTACGAGAACCTGGCCGACAAGGCCCTGCGCCGTGAACTGCCCTCCCGCGACGAACTGCGCGCCGTCCTGGGCTCGGATGACGACGATCTGATGGCCCTGGTGGCCGCCGCCTTCCGGGTGCGGCTGCGCTACTTCGGCCGCCGGGTCAAGCTCAACTACCTCGTCAACATGAAGAGCGGCCTGTGCCCGGAGGACTGCTTCTACTGCTCGCAGCGGCTCGGCTCGCAGGCCGAGATCGTCAAGTACACCTGGCTCAAGCCCGACGAGACCCGCGAGGTCGTCGAGCAGGGGGTGCGGGCCGGTGCCACGCGGGTGTGCCTGGTGGCGTCGGGGCGCGGCCCCACCGACCGCGACGTGGACCGGCTGGCCCCCACCATCGAGGGCATCAAGCAGGAGCACCCGGGGGTGGAGGTGTGCGCCTGCCTGGGGCTGCTGTCGCAGGGGCAGGCCGAGCGGCTGCGCGAGGCGGGGGTGGACGCCTACAACCACAACCTCAACACCTCCGAGGAACGCTACTCCGACATCTGCACCACCCACGAGTTCGCGGACCGGGTGGAGACGGTGGAGAAGGCCAAGCACGCGGGGCTCTCGCCGTGTTCGGGGCTGATCGCGGGGATGCGCGAGGGCGACGACGACCTCATCGACGCCCTGTTCGCGCTGCGGGAGTTGGGGCCGGACTCGGTACCGGTCAACTTCCTCATGCCGTTCGAGGGGACCCCGCTGGAGGGCACCTGGGAGCTGACCCCGCAGCGGTGCCTGCGCATCCTGGCGGCGGCCCGGTTCGTGTTCCCGGACGTGGAGGTGCGCCTGGCGGGCGGCCGGGAGATCCATCTGCGCTCGTTGCAGCCGCTGGCGCTGCACATCGTCAACTCGCTGTTCCTGGGCGACTACCTCACCAGCGAGGGGCAGGCCGGCAAGGCCGACCTGGAGATGATCGCCGACGCGGGGTTCGAGGTTCAGGGGGCCGGTGAGCCCACCCTGCCGGGTGAGCGCCACGACCTGCTGCGGCCGCGCCGCCGGGGCGCCGGAACCGCTCTTCCGCCCAACGCCTGACCCGCGACGCGACCGCGCCGTTCCCGCCGCCGCGACCGGCACCCGCGGCGGTGGGAACGGCGGTGCGGTCAGCGCGCCTGGGGTACCTGCTCGGCGCCGTTCCACTCCTGGTAGTGCTGGGCGGCCGCGGCGGCGGCCTGGTCCTCCTGGCGGTCGCGCACGCACTTGGCCAGGGTGAAGGTCGCGGTGATGACGTAGAGCAGGCCCATGCCCAGGAAGGCGCGGATCCACAGGTCGACGGGCAGGAAGACCACCCCGACGCCGAGTCCGACCGAGGCGGCGGCGAAGGAGATCACGGACTGGAGGTAGAACTGGGCGGTGGACCGGGGGGCGGGGGCGAACGGGTTCATACACCCCATGGTCCCCGGGGGATGCGGGGGTGCGCCTGAGTAGCCCTACTCAGTTCCGCCCGGCCGGTGAGCTGCGAGGTCAGGCCGGGCCGACGGGCCGGTCCGGGCGCAGCGCCGCCAGGTCCTCCTCCGCCTCGCGGCCCATCGCCAGGCGGGCGGCGACCACGCCCTGGTAGGCGCCCAGGGACAGGCCCTCCCCGCCCAGGCCGGTGGCCACGACCACCCCGGGCAGCCGTTCCAGGGTGCCCAGCAGCGGCAGCCCGTCGCGGGTGCCGGGGCGGAACCCCACCCGGGTCTCCACCACGGTGGCGTCGGCCAGGCCGGGCATCAGCTCCAGGGCGGCGGTGAGGTTCTCGGCCAGGCCCCTGGCGGTGACGCGGCGGTCGAACCCGGCCTCGGGTTCGCGGGTGCCGCCGGTGACGACGCGGTCGGGGCCGAACGCGACGGTGTGACTCTCGCGTTCACCGAAGCGCACCACCGGCCAGGGCCGGGTGTCGGTTCCGGGCAGCGCGAAATGGGTCATCTGGCCGCGCACCGGGAACACCGGCAGTTCCACCCCGGCCACCTCCAGCAGGCGCCCGGACCAGGCCCCGGCCGCCACGATCACCGTCGGCGCCTCCAGGTCCTCCCCGCCCACCCGCACCCCGGTGACCCGGTGGCCGTTCCACACGAGGTGGGCGTCGCCCTTGCGGTAGTGCAGGCCGCGCTCCTCGGCGGCGTTGAACAGGGCGTCGCGCAGCACCCGGCCGTGGACGCGGGCCATGCCCTCGACGTACACGCCCCGGTAGGCGGCGTCCAGCAGGGGGAAGCGCTCGCTCGGCTCACCCGGGGTCAGGCGCTCCACCCGGCCCATGCCCTCGTAGCCGGGCATGGCGGCCAGGGTGGAGACCAGGTCGTACCCGGCGTCGTCGCCCTCCAGGTCCACGGACATGCCGCCGACGCGCTCGTACCCGGTGGCCTGGCCGTCGTCGGCGAGTTCGGCGATGAGCCCGGGCAGGTGGGCGGCGGCGCCCAGTTTGAAGGCCCGCACCCCGGGGTCCTCCCAGGGGAGGGGCCAGGGGAAGACGACGCCCTGTCCGGCGGCGGTGGCCTGCCCGGTGTGGGAGGAGTCCACCAGCACGGTGGACACGCCCTTCCCGGCCAGGTGGAACGCCGCGCTGGTGCCCACGATGCCGCCGCCGACCACGATCACGTCCATGGACCCCACCCTGCCGTGCGAGGTCGGTGTGAACAAGCCGAAAGACCCGCGTGCCGCATCCGGGCCCTGGGTAGGGAGCGGCGATAAGTTGTGCGCTCTGAGTTGAGGAGCGCACCCCATCCCTGGAGGTAGGACCCCGTGAACGCGTACTCCCCCGGCGTCGCCCTGATGCGCCGTCCCGGCCCGAACCTGGCGCAGGGCATCGTCACCCACATCGACCGGGTGGAGGTCGACCCGGTGCTGGCGGCCCGCCAGTACACGATCTACCAGGAGGTGCTGGCCTCGGCGGGGTGGCGGGTGTTCGAGGTGGACCCGGCGCCCGAGCACCCGGACTCGGTGTTCGTGGAGGACCCGGTGGTGGTGTGCGGCGACCTGGCCGTGCTGACCCGGTCGGGGGCGCCGGAGCGGCGCGGTGAGGTCGACGGGGTGGAGGCGGCGGTGCGGCGGCTGGGGCTGCGGGTGGCGCGGATCGAGGCCCCGGGGACGATGGACGGCGGCGACGTGCTCCAGGTGGGCGCCACCGTGTACGTGGGTCTGGGCGGGCGCACCGACGAGGCGGGCGCGGCCCAGCTGGAGCGGCTGCTCAAGCCGCTGGGCCGGGAGGTGCGGCGGGTGCCGCTGGGCGATGTCCTGCACCTGAAGTCGGCGGTGACGGCGCTGGCGGACGGGACCGTGATCGGGCTGGAGGAGCTGGTGGACGCCTCCGTACTGGGGCCGATCCGCCGCCCGGCGGAGGAGCCCGGGGCGCACGTGCTGCCGCTGGGCGGGCGGGACGTGCTGATCAGCGCGGCGGCGCGCGGCACGGTGCACGAGCTGGCGGGCCAGGGGTGGCGGGTGCTGCCGGTGGACATCTCCGAGTTCGAGAAGCTGGAGGCGTGCGTGACCTGCCTGAGCGTGCTGGTCCCGGACCTGTGATCGGCCCCACCATCCGCGTTTTTGCCGTTGTGGCAAAGATTTTTGTGGTTTTTGCGGGTGGGGTCGCATCCTGGTCGCGGAGGTGATCGAGGTGACGGAGAACGGCGCCTACGACTACGACGTGGTGGTGATCGGCGGCGGTGCGGCCGGGCTGAGCGGGGCGGTGTCCCTGGCCCGGTCGCGCCGCTCGGTGGCGGTGGTGGACGCGGGCGAGCCCCGCAACGCCCCCGCCGAGGGTGTGCACGTGCTGCTGGGCCGGGAGGGCATCGCCCCCCGCGAGCTGGTGGCCCGGGGCCGCGAGGAGCTGCGCGGCTACGGCGGCGAGGTGATCGAGGGCCGGGTCGTGGGTGCGGCCCGCGAGGGCGACGGGTTCGCGGTGCGGCTGGCCGACGGCGCGATCCTGCGCTCGCGCCGCCTGCTGGTGACCACCGGCCTGGTCGATGAGTTCCCCGGCGTGGCGGGGCTGGCGGAGCGGTGGGGGCGCGATGTCGTCCACTGCCCCTACTGCCACGGCTGGGAGGTGCGCGGACAGCGCATCGGTGTGCTGTCCGCCGGTCCGATGTCGGTGCACCAGGTGCTGCTGATGCGGCAGCTGAGCGATGACGTGGTGTTCTTCGCCCACACCGCGCCGCCCCTGGAGGCAGAGGACCGCGAGCGGCTGGCCGCGCGCGGCATCGAGGTGGTCGAGGGCGAGGTCGCCGCGGTGCGGACCGACGGCGACCGGCTGAGCGGGGTGCGGCTGGCCGACGGCCGGGTGGTGGAGCGCGACGCGCTGGCGATCGCCACCCGCATGGTGGCGCGCGCCGCCTTCCTGGCCGAGCTGGGCCTGCCGGTGCGGGAGCACCCGATGGGGGTGGGCGAGCACGTGCCCACCGAGGCCGGCGGCCGCACCGCGGTGCCGGGGGTGTGGGCGGCGGGCAACGTCACCGACCTGATGGCCCAGGTCGGGGCCGCCGCCGCCGCGGGCACCATGGCGGGCGCGCAGATCAACGGCGACCTGGTCATGGAGGAGGCCGACCGCGCGGTCGAGCGGATGCGCGCGCAGCGGCCGTCCGCCGCCGCAGCCGCGGCCGACCTGTGACGCACACGTACGACGAAGGGGGATCCATGGCGCAGGAGTTCGACCGGGCCTACTGGGAGGACCGCTACCGGGGCGGCCACGGGCACGGGCACGGCGCACCGCCCAACCCGCAGCTGGTGGCCGAGGTGTCCGACCTGGCCCCGGGCCGGGCGCTGGACGCGGGGGCGGGCACCGGGGCCGAGGCCCGGTGGCTGGCCGGACAGGGGTGGCGGGTGACGGCCGTGGACATCTCCCAGGCCGCCCTGGACGCCGCCCGCGAACGCGCCGGCGCGCTGGATGCGGCGGCGGCCGAACGCATCGCGTGGGTGCGCGCGGACCTGACCGAGGAGATCCCCGGCACCGGGTTCGACCTGGTGTGCAGCCACTACGCGCACCCCACCGGCGGGTACCGGGCGTTCTTCGACCGGCTGGCCGGGGCGGTGGCCCCGGGCGGCACGCTGTTCATCGTCGGCCACGACCACGCCGAGGGCCACGGCCACGGGCACTCCCACGGGCACGACGGTTCGCTGGAGCACTCACGGGTGGGCGCCGCCGAGGTCGCCGAAGGGCTGGACCCCGCGCAGTGGGAGGTGCTGGTGAGCGAGTCCCGCAGCCGCGAGGTCGACCGGGGCGGGCGCCGGGCCGTCCTGCACGACTCGGTGCTGCGGGCCCGCCGCCGCACCTGAGGTCGGGGCCCGGGGC
>NZ_JBJJBV010000139.1:0-17802 GCF_045446735.1 Nocardiopsis protaetiae | reverse complement strand
CGCGGCGGCCAGCGCCGCCACGACGGCCTCGGTGGTGCGCCGGGCCAGGCGCGGGTGGCCGGGGTGGGCCTTGACGACCACCGGGCAGCCGGCGGCCAGCGCCGAGGCGCTGTCCCCGCCCGCGGTGGAGAACGCGAACGGGAAGTTGCTGGCCCCGAACACCACGACCGGCCCCAGCGGCACCAGCACCCGCCGCACGTCCGGCCGCGGGGTGCCCCAGTCGGGGTCGGCGGGGTCGACCATGGCCTCCAGGTAGGTGCCGTCCTCCAGCACGTCGGCGAACAGCCGCAGCTGGAACGTGGTGCGGCCCAGCTCGCCGCGGCAGCGGGCCTCCGGGTAGTGCGCCTCGGCCTGCGCCAGGGGGACCAGGTCGTCGGCGGCGGCGTCCAGGGCCTCGGCGACGGCCCGCAGCAGCCGGGCCCGCTCGGCCGGTGCCAGGGCGGCCAGCAGCGGCGCGGCGGCGGCCGCGCGCTCCATGACGGCGTCGAGCTGCTCGGGTGTGGTGTCCCGCGAGTCCTCGGTCGTCGGCGGGGTGTTCATGACTCAAACCTCCAAGGGCAATGGCTGTGAGGCCTCGGGCACGCCCCCAACCCTGCCCTGACGGTGGCGCGGAAGGAAGACTCCGCAGAACGAAACTCGAATTTCCCCGGAACCAGGTGATTCCGGAACGGCATCATAGGTGGTGTGACGACTAATTCCCGAAGCTCAACGCCCCCGCGCTCGCGGAGGACCCCCGCAGGCAAGAACGGGTCGGGTCACGCACGTGTCTCCACGGACGAGCTCGCCTTCGCGCAGGCCCCGCTCCGGCGGCTGCCCGCCCAGCAGCGCAGCATGCTCCGCGTCCAGCGGATGCTCGACTGCTGCGCCGAGATCCTCGACGAGGTCGGCTACGACAACCTGTCCACCACCCGGATCGCGGAACGCGCCGGGGTCGCGATCGGCTCGGTCTACCAGTTCTTCCCCGACAAGAAGGCGATCACCCAGGCCCTGGGCCTGCGGTTCCTCGACCAGTTCGGCGCCCGGATCACCGAACGCCTGGCCGGTGCGTCGTTCGGCCACTGGACCACCGCGGTCGACGCCATCGTCGACGAGTACATCGACATGCACCGCAACGTGCCGGGCTTTCGCAGCCTGCACTTCGGCGACATCGTCGACACCCGGCTGCTCAACGGCGGCACCGACAACAACCGGGTCATCTCGATCCGGCTGCGCGCGATCGTCGTGTCCGCCTCCGGCATCCCCGACAGCGACGAGCTCGACCGGGCCATCAACGTGGCCGTCGAGGCCGCCGACGCCGTGCTCAAGCTGGCGTTCCGGGACGACCCCGAGGGCGATCCGGACCTCATCAACGAGGCGAAGCGGATGGTGAGCAGCTACCTCACCGACTTCTCCCGACGCAACGAAGGCGAGGCGCGGTGGTAGACGGCCCGGCGATGAACGGCGCAGCGGTGAACGGCCCGGGGTTCGACGGCACCGGGTTCAACGGCCCAGGGTTCGACGGCCGGGCGGTGAACGGCCCGGCGGCCGACGGCACAGCGGCCGACGGCGCGGCGGTGGACGGCAGAGCAGGCGACGGCCGGCCCGCCCACGACACCGTGGCCCCGGTCACCGGGGTCGCGGCGGGCATCCCCTTCCTGGCCCTGCCCCCGGCCACGGGCGCGCACCCGGCACCGCTCATCCTCGGCCTGCACGCGTTCGAGCCGCCGCGCAGCGAGGCCGCCCTGGCCGGAACGGTGCCCCTGGCGTCCCTGCCCGCCTGGCGCGTCTACCCGGGGCTGCCGATGTTCGGCGCCCGGCTGCCCGAGGGCGGGGTGCCCGAGATCGGCCGCCGCGGGGAGAACGACTACCTGATGGAGCTGTTCGGCCCGGTGGTCGAGGGGGCCGCCGCCGAACTGCCGCGCCTGGTCGCCGAGCTGCGCTCCCGGTTCCCGATCACCGACGACCCGGTAGGCCTGCTCGGAGTGGGCGCCGGCGCGTCCGCGGCCCTGCTGTCCCTGGCCGAGGGAGACCTGCCCGTCGGCGCGGTCGCCCTGATCAACCCGGTCACCGACCCGGCACCGGTGCTGGCCGCCCGGGAGCGCAACCACGGCGCGCCCTACGGCTGGACCGAGGACGCCTCGGCCGTCCGCGAACGGTTCGACTTCACGGCCCGGGCCGCCGAGGTCGCCCGGGGCCGCGTCCCGGTACTGGTCGTCAGCGGCGGCCGCGACGACGTGCTGCCGCCCGAGCACGGCCAGGGGCTGCACGAGGCGCTGCGCGCGGAGTTCCTGGGCACCGCCGAACCCGAGGAGCGCGGGTCGGGCTGGCTCCGGCGGCGCGGCCGCCGCGTCAAGCAGGAGGCCGCTGTACCCGTGTCCCCCGAGGGCACTAACCATGTGCTGCGTCACATCGTGATCCCCGATCTGGCCCACACCATCGGACCCGAGCCGGGGCTGCGACCGGGCCCGCTCACCCCCGGCGGCGTGCTCGCCGACCGTGCCCTGACCGAGTGGTTCCACCGGCACGTCACGGCTTCCGTGCAGGTCCGGGGCGGGTCGGCGGAGAGCTGGTACCCCGGTGGCGGTCCGCGCACGGCCGCCTCCTCCCAGTGATAACGCGTTCACCGTGTGCACCCCGCCGCATCCCCGGCCGTCCCCTTAACGGACGCCGCCGCGACAGCCGGTCCGCGTTCCATGGGATCATCCAGTGGCGACCGCTCAAGGGCGGTCCACCTGACCGTTTCGACTCATCCTTCAGGAGGGCGAACCACGTGACGGAACCGGCACCGGTCTTTGCCAGCGGGGTCGACAACGAGCGGTTGAACGCGCAGCTCCGCTTCCTTCTGGAGGTGGACAAACTCAAGCGCATCCTGCGGCAGAACCTACTGGTGGACGGGTCACGCAGGGAGAACTCGGCCGAGCACTCCTGGCATCTGGCGCTGACCGCGCGCACCTTCGCCGAGTACGCACCCGAGGGCACCGACATCGACAAGGTCGTCGAGATGCTGGTGCTGCACGACATCGTGGAGATCGACGCGGGCGACACCTTCCTGTTCGACCAGGTCAGCTCGCAGACCCAGGCCGAGCGCGAACGCGCCGCCGCCGACCGCATCTTCCCGCTGCTGCCCGAGGACCAGGCCGAGCTCGCCCGCGCCCTGTGGGAGGAGTTCGAGGCCAGGGTCACCGCCGAGGCGCGGTTCGCCCGGGCCGTGGACCGGCTCTCGCCGATGCTCGCGAACTGGCACAACGAGGGCGGTACCTGGGTGCGGTTCGGGATCACCCGGGCCCAGGTCATGGAGAAGGTCAAGCTGATCGCCGAGGGGTCCGAGGCGCTGGGGGCGTACGCGACGGCGCTCATCGACGACGCCGACCGGCGCGGGTACTTCCGCACCTGAACCCGGCGCGTGGGCCCCCGGGAACCCGGGTAACCCGGGCGCGCGGGCGCGAGGGCCCGGAAGCGTGCGGGGTGCGGGTGCAGGGCGAGCATGTGGGCGCAGGGCGAGCGCGCCGGGTGTGGGTCGCGGTGCGGGCCGCGGTGGGGTCAGACCCGGCCCATGAGCAGCTGGACCGCCGCGGACAGGCCCACGATCACCAGGACGACGCGCAGGGCCGCGGCGCTCATCCGGCGGCCGAACCGGCCGCCCAGGTAGCCGCCGAGGATCGAGCCCACCGCGATGAGGCCGACCACCGGCCACGACGGTGAGGCCAGCACGATGTAGAACACCGACGCCACGCCGTTGACCAGCCCGGCGAGCAGGTTCTTGAGGCCGTTGAGCCGCTGGAGGTCGTCGTCCAGGGCGGCGCCCAGGATGCTCATGAGGATGATCCCCTGGGCGGCGGCGAAGTAGCCGCCGTAGGTGCCCGTGAGGTAGGCGCCCACCGGCAGCAGCGGGCCGCCGTTCTTGCGGGCGGGCTTGCGGGACCGGGCCCAGCGGGTGATGCGCGGCTGGAGCACGATCAGCACGCAGGCCGCGCCGATCATGAACGGCACGACCCTCTCGAACACCCCGGCGGGCAGGTAGATGAGCAGCAGCGCGCCGGAGACCGCCCCCAGCACGGACATGCTTCCCAGCCGGATGATCCGGGCGCGCTGTCCGACCAGCTCCCGACGGTAGGCGATGGCGCTGCTGACGCTGCCGGGCGTCAGGCCGATGCTGTTGGAGACGGTGGCGGTGATCGGCGGGAACCCCAGGGCCAGGAGTACGGGGAAGGTGAACAGGGTCCCCGATCCCGCGATGGAGTTGATGCCCCCGGCGGCGATTCCTGCCAGCAGGATGGCCGCAGCCTCCCAGAGTTCCATAGTCCGGCTTTCGTGGCTTCTCCGCTCCCCGACCGTCGAGGGCTCCCACAGACTACGAGAGCGGCCTCTGAGACCCGATCATCGGGTCATCCACTGGCTTGTCCCAAAGGACTTGTCCCAAAGGAACGGGGAACGGTCCCGGAGCGCTCAGAGCGCCCCGGGACCGGGAAGCGGGAGGGGAGAGGGGAGGAGGGGCCGGAAGGGCCGGGGCCGTCAGGGCACCCGCACGACCTCGTCGCGCAGGCGCTGGAACGCGGCGCCCACCCCCTGGATGGCCTGCCCCATCTCGGACGGCACGATCCACACCTTGTTGGCGTCGCCCTTGGCGATCTCCGGGAGCTTCTGGAGGTACTGGTAGGCCAGCACGTCGGAGTCGACCCGGCTGGAGTGCAGCGCCTTGAACACCATGTGGATGGCGTCGGCCTCACCGCGCGCCCGCAAGGCCTGGGCGTCGGCGTCGGCCTTGGCGGTGAGCATCTGCGCCTCCGCCTGGCCCTTGGCCCGCAGCACCGCCGCCGAACGCTCACCCTCGGCCCGCAGCACCGCGGACTGCTTCTCGCCCTCGGCGCTGAGCAGCTGCGCGCGCTTCTCGCGGTCCGCGCGCATCTGCATCTCCATGGCCTCCTGCACCGAACCGGGGGGCTCGATGCCCTTGAGCTCGATGCGGCTGATCTCGATGCCCCAGTCACTGGTGGCCTCGTCCAGCACCGTCTTGAGCTCGCGGTTGATCTGGTCGCGGGAGGTGAGGGTCCCCTCCAGGTTCATGCCGCCGATGACGTTGCGCAGCGTGGCCAGGGTGAGCTGCTCGACCGCCTGGATGAAGTTGGCGACCTCGTAGGTGGCGCGGTAGGCGTCCACGACCCGGATGTACACCGCGGAGTCGACCTCCACCGCGAGGTTGTCCTCGGTGATGGCGGACTGCGGCGGGAAGCTCACCACCTGGACGCGCCGGTCGATCCGCTCGCGGACCTGGTCGACGCCGGGAATGACGACGTTGAATCCCGAGTCCAGGGTGCGGTGGTACTTGCCGAAGCGCTCGACCACGTCCTGCATGGAGTGGGGGATGATGCGCACGCTGCGCCAGAAGATGAGAAGGAGAACGGCGACGAAAAGGGCGACGATGATGATCATGGTCATGCGATCACCCCATTGTCCTGCGCCGGGGCGGTATTCGACATCGACATCTGGGCAGCTCCGGTTCTCCTGACGGGGGTGCAGGCAACGCGGGCACGGACCGCGCAGCGCCCGGCCCCGCCCACCCGATGATCATAAAGCGCGCCGAATTGGAGCGTTCCGCTCACCGCCGAAGACGGTACCCGAAGTCACATGGAGGAGCCATATCCGGACAGAAACCGGATTTAAGGTCAATATGATCGCGCTGTTTCCGTACCCCTTATCCCGGTTTTGGGACACGGTCCCACGGCGAACGGCCGGCGGAGGACCGCCGGCCGTGCACGGGAGGGAAATCTCGGGGAATCGAAGAGCAGGGGTGCGGGTGAGGGCGGGGGCGGGGTCGGGGTCGGGGGTAGGAGCGAGGGTAGGGGTCCTGGGTCAGACCGCCCGGGCGTTCCAGCGGTCGCCGTCGCGCTCCACCTTCAGCGGAAGGCCGAACGTCTGCGACAGGTTGTCGGCCGTCATCACCTCGTCCAGCGGGCCCGCCGCGACCACACCGCCCTCGCGCAGCAGCAGCCCGTGCGTGAACCCGGCAGGGATCTCCTCCACGTGGTGCGACACCACCACCAGCGCCGGCGCCGCCTCGTTGCGGGCCAGCGAGCCCAGGCGGCGCAGCAGGTCCTCGCGGCCGCCCAGGTCCAGGCCCGCCGCCGGCTCGTCCAGCAGCAGCAGCTCCGGGTCCGACATCAGCGCGCGGGCGATCAGCACCCGTTTGCGCTCGCCCTCCGACAGCGTGTGGAACTCGCGGTCGGCCAGGTCGCCCACACCCCAGTGCCCCAGCAGCGCCCGCGCCCGGCCCAGGTCCGGGACGCCGTACTCCTCGCGGAACCGGCCCAGGTACCCGTAGGCGGCGCTCAGCACCAGGTCCAGGACCGGGGTGCCCTCCTCGATGCGGTTGGCGATCGCCGCCCCCGCGTACCCGATGAGCGGCCGCAGCTCGAACACGTCCACCCGGCCCAGGTGCTCGCCCAGGATCTCCACCTCGCCGGAGGTGGGGTACAGCTGGCTGAAGGCCACGCTGAGCAGGGTGGTCTTGCCCGCGCCGTTGGGGCCGAGGACCACCCAGCGCTCACCCTCCAGCACCGACCAGTCGATACCGTCCAGCAGGAGCGCGTCGCCCCGCCGTACGGAGACACCGCTCAGCCCCAGAACCCGACCGTCCATCGTTCTCCCTCACGTCACTCGCGTCCCGCGCCGGTGCAGGTGCCGACCCGTGCCGACCTACCCTGGAGCCATGAACTCCACGTCCGCAACACTCGTCGCCTGGGGCAACGCCTGGCTGTCCGGGCACGTCGGCCTGGACGAGGCCGTGGACGCCGTCGAACGCCGCGGCGGACCCCAGCTCATCGGGACCGTACCGCCGGGGGACCTGCCCTTCGAAGAGGGCGTACCGCTGCGGGCCGCACTGGTACGACTTCGTGGCCTTCCCGGCACGCGACCGACGGCGTTCCGGCTGGCGCTGCCCGTCCAGGGGGACCCGCTCGGCCTGGTCGGCCCCGGGGAGTTCAACCAGGCCGCGCTCCAGGCGCGGGAGGGGGTACTGCTCCGACTCGCCGACCGCCAGGTGGGGCTGGTCCCCACGACCGACCGGCGGGGTTCATCCTACGTGGGGGTCTCCTGGACGCCGTATCGGGCCAACGACACGATCCCCCAGGTACCCGGGCTGGCGGAGGCCGAGCAGGCGCTCAAGCTCACGCTCATCGAGGTGGCGCGTGAACTGGAGGGGGTCGACGATCTCACCGGGTTCTCACCCGCGGTCCACAGGCGGGTGGACGCCCTGGGGTCGGGTGGAGGGACCCTCCCGGCCGCCTATCCGCAGCGCGCCCGCGGCGTCGCCGAGCAGGCGGCACGGCTGGCGGCGGTCGTGGACCTGGCCGACGCCCGCGCCGGCCGCGGCATGAGCGCCCACCAGGCGGACCTGCGCTCGCGCTCCCTGCGCCGGCTGGACGCGGCGGTGCGGCGGGCCCTGGTGGCCGCGCACTCCTCGATCCCCCTGAGCCCGCGGCACCTCTAGTCGGCACGGCCCGGGAAGGGGTTGGTCGGTGCGGCCCGGGAAGGGGCTAGTCGGTGCGGCCCGGGAAGAGGCATTCTTGAATCCGAGGATTGGGCCTGGGGGGAAGTCTCAGGGTCGGGCCAGGGAAGATACCTGATCCGCCGAAGGCAGGGCCGAACCGATACTGGGAGTGCGGCCGGATCCGGCCCACGATCGATGAGGAGACCCGACACCATGCAGCCCGAGCACATCCGAGCCTCCGACGCGGACCGTGACAAGGTTGCCGAGCGCCTGCGCGAGGCGATGGCGGAGGGCCGCCTCAGCCCGGTCGAGCACGAGGAGCGCCTCGACACCCTCTACAAGGCCAAGACCATCGGCGAGCTGGCGCCCATCGTCTCCGACCTGCCCGTCGCCGGGCACAGCCCGTTCCAGACCACCGTCGACGGAGCGGCCGGGACCGACGGCATGGAGATCCTGGGCCAGGAGGCCCGCGACCTCGCCGGGCAGAGCAAGGGCTCGGAGAACATGGTCGCCGTGTTCGGCGGGTGCGAGCGCAAGGGCCGCTGGCTGGTCGAGCCCCGCACCAACGTGTCCGTCCTGTGCGGCGGTGTGGACCTGGACCTGCGCGAGGCCGTGCTGAGCCGCCGCGAGGTCACCATCCAGGTCGCCGTCATCCTCGGCGGGGTCGACATCACCGTCCCCTACGGGGTCAGGGTGATCAACAACACGTCCGGGATTCTCGGCGGCACCGAACTGCACGGCACGGACCAGGTGACCGACCCGAACGCCCCGGTCATCCGGCTCACCGGCACCTGCATGCTGGGCGGGGTCTCGGTGAAGGCGAAGAAGCCGCGGAAGTCGAAGAAGGGCAAGTGGGGCGACAAGTGATCCGCGGAGACCGGAAAATCCCTCCCCGGGTGTCCACATAGTGAACTAGCTGGGAAAAGAAGCGACCTGCGCGACGGCGCCACCGGGCGGCCGAGTACCGTGGACAGCGCCATGAATGATGAAACCACGTTGTTGGTGACGGTGACCGGCCGCGACCGCCCGGGTATCAGCGCGCGTCTGTTGAGCACCCTTTCCGTCTTCCCCGTGACCATCGTCGACCTGGAGCAGGTCGTCCTGGCCGGACGCCTCGTGCTGGGCGCCGTCCTGGAGGTGGACGAGCGGGTCGCCCCCGGGGTGAGCCGCCACCGCGTCTTCGAAGAGGTCCGCAACGCGCTCGACAAGACCGCGATCGACCTCGACATGGAGGTCGACTACGCCTCCGGCGACGCGCAGAACCGGGTGAGCGAGTCCTCTTCCGTTTCCGCCGTGCGGCTGCACGTCACCGTGCTCGCCGACCCGCTGCGCCCCGGCGCCCTGGGCGCCATCACCTCCTGTGTGGCCCGGGCCGGCGCCAACATCGACCGGATCGAGCGGCTGTCCAGCTACCCGGTCACCTCCGTGGAGATGGAGATCTCCGGCGCGGCGGGGGACACCGCCCGCCTGGCGCAGCTGCGCGCCGAGCTGGCCATGGAGGCCGCCACCCAGGGCGTGGACGTCGCCGTCCAGCCCAGCGGCCTGCATCGCAGGGCCAAGCACCTCATCGTCATGGACGTGGACTCCACCCTGATCCAGGGCGAGGTCATCGAGCTGCTGGCAGCTCACGCGGGCTGCGAGGAGGAGGTCGCCCGCGTCACCGAACAGGCGATGCGGGGGGAGCTGGACTTCGAGGAGTCCCTGCGGCGGCGGGTCGCCCTGTTGAAGGGCCTGGACGAGAGTGCTATCGGGAAGGTCTGCGAGGAGATCCAGTTGACGCCCGGGGCTCGGACGCTCATCCGCACGCTGAAGCGGCTGGGTTATGAGTGCGGCATCGTGAGCGGTGGGTTCACGCAGATCACGGACGTGCTGGTGGAGCGGTTGGGCCTGGACTACGCGGCCGCCAACACCCTGGAGGTCGTCGACGGGAAGCTGACCGGTGGTCTGGTCGGGCCGGTCGTGGACCGCAAGGGCAAGGCCGTCACGCTGGAGCGGTTCGCGCGCGAGGCGGGGGTCCCGCTGGAGCAGACCGTCGCGGTGGGGGACGGGGCCAACGACCTGGACATGCTCCAGACGGCGGGGCTGGGTGTGGCGTTCAACGCCAAGCCGGTGGTGCGGCAGCAGGCGGACACGTCGGTGAACGTGCCTTATCTGGACACGATCGCGTTCATCCTGGGGATCACCCGGGAGGAGATCGAGGCGGCGGACCTGCACGCGGAGGCCGAGCCTGCGTCCACCGGGGGCACGGCGCTGTAGCGGGCGGGGCGGGGCGGGGCGGGGCTGGTTCAAGGCCCTGGCCCTGTGAAAGCCCTGTGTGAAGGTCAGGAATCGCGGGAGATGGTCGCCATCGCGGCCTGCCACTCGGCGCTCGGGAACATCAGCTGGCCGAGGTGCCGGTGCTGGGTGTCCCGGACCGCTGAGGCGCCGGGCAGGTCGGCTACCTCGACGCAGTTCTCGGTCGTGCCCTGGCTGTAGGACGACTTGCGGAAGTTCAGGGGAGGGGCGCTGTCACTGTGCATCGTCATCCTTGCGTCGTCCCCCAGCGCCCTGCGGCCCACACCCGCCCTGTCCCCATCAGGCCACCGAGTCTTGACACCCTTCCCGCCCACCTCCTTCAGGGTTACAGTGGGTGCGGGATAATGCTTCTGGCAAGCATGGGCGAGGCCCCGGTCGATGACCGGGGCCTTCGTCTTTTTCGAGGTCATCCGCAGATGGTGGCCTTCAGCAGCGCGGTCCACTCGACGGCTTCAAAGGTCAGGTGACCAGCCTCGGGGTGCTTGGAATCGCGCAAGGCGGCAGCTGACGGAAGGTCGGCGACTTCGACGCAGTCCTGAGTCTGACCGCCGCTGTAACTGCTTTTGCGGAACGTCATGAGGTGGGGTGCTTCAGGCATGGTTGCTTTCTCAAAGGGCTGACAGTCGGGCGCGGATCAGCTCACGTGACTCTTCCACAGACAAGGCGGATGCCTGCACGAAGTCGAACCGGCGCTTGTACTGGCGAACTTGCTCTTCGGACTCCAAGTAGAGCTCTTCGGACACGGCCTCCAAGTACACGAGCGGCGGGTCCGGCATCGGGAACTCCATGATGACGAAGTGGCCCGTCATAGCGGCGTGTGGACCGTGTGCAACCGGGAGAACCTGGATGCCGACGTTCGGACGGTGGCCGACCTCAACAAGGTACTCCAACTGATCACGCAGCTCCGGTGTGATGTGGAGGAGTGCGGCCTCGTCGATGACGGTCCAGAACGCGGGTGGGTTGGCTCGGCTGAAAACAGCTTTGCGGAGCATGCGCGCCTCCACCCGGCGGTCCACATCGTCCGTTTCACCCATGGCGCTCGCGACCGCCATGGCCCGCGCGTAAGACCCGGTCTGCAAGAGCCCGGGGATGGTCATCGACTGGTAGGAGCGGATGGAAGACGCCTCAGCCTCCAGGCCGATGAGCTGGCCGGTGCCCAGGACATTCTCGTAGGTGGCCCACCAGCCCTTCTGACTGGCTTCCTTGACCAGTCCCGCATAGGCCAGGCGCTCCGACGGGCTTGTCACTCCGTAGATGTCGAGGAGCAGGTAGACGTCATCGACGGAGAGCCGCTTCCAGTCGCCGGTCTCCAAGCGGTTGATCTTGGACTCTGACCACCCGCGCGCTTTGCCGCTGCGCCGCTTGGCTTCCGCCGCGACGGCTTTTGCGGTGAGTCCGGATTGTTCGCGCTGCTGGAACAGGAGGCGGCTGAGGCGACGCCGACGCAGGGTCGGGCTGACCACGGCGAAGTCCTTCCTCGGAGGTCCCTGATCGTGCCCTGATCCTATGCCGATCTTGTTGGAGTCCGACATTTAACGCACCTCGCATCATTATCCGGGAACCATCGAGAAACTTACTGACCAAGACTAAAACTTGGGGCTTGCAAATTTCTATGGTGGAGACGAACATGGAGGCAAGCCAGAAGCAGCCGGGCTTCCCACCCGGCACCCCTACCGGAGGTGTGCGCGCATGGCGCGATACCGCTACCTGAACTGCTCCGAACTCGTGGCCGCCCGCTGGCTGGCCTCCGAGGCCCTGCGATGGCGGCGACCCCGCCGGGCGGGCCGGGCCCGTATGTACGTCACCCACCCGGGACGCGACATGGCCCCGCTCGCCCTGGCGGTGCGGCAGTGGCTCGACTGCACCACCACCCCGCCCCCGAACCCGGCGCCGACCTCGGCGTTGGCCACCGCTCCGACTCCGACCGGGGCTTCGCTCCCGGCGTTGCCCACGGCGCAGGCCCTGGCCACGGCTCCGCCTTCGGAGCTGGACCCGGGTTTCGCCGCCGCTGCTGCGGCGGCTCGCCCGCGCACCCGGGCGCTCCGCGAGGTGTCCCGCCCCCAGCCGGAGGCCACCCCGACCACGCACAAGGCACCCGCCCGACTGCGGGCGGCGTCGGCCCGGCCCCGGGGCCAGGCTCCCCGGGAAGCGGTCCGCACCCTCCCGGAGACCGCCGCCGCCTCGGCCTTCACCGACGCCCTGGCGACCCGCCCGCGCATCCAGGCCCTCCGCGAAGGCACCCGCACCCGCACCCGACCGAAGCCGGACACCGCCGCCGTCGGCGCGGACGGCACCTCCCCGGCGGTGCGTCCCGCCTCCTCCATCGCACGGCTCAACGCCGCCGCCGCGCGGCGGGACGCGTTGGCCGCCTCGCGGATCCTGGCCTGGAACCTGGGGAGGGCGGCGTGATGCGGCGCGTGTGCGATATCCGCGAGTTCTCCTCGATCCAGACCCTCGGGTTCTGGGCCCACAACCACCAGGTACCGCTGCGCTACCTCGGGCCGACATTGGAGGGCCACGCGGTGTACGCGGCGACCGCCGGGTGCACCACCCGGGTCGCGGTCACCTCCGGACGCGACCCCCACCCCCTCCCGCTGGTGTGGCGCAGCCCCCTGGAGGCCCTGTGACCACCGACCCGGCAACCCCGGTCCCGGGCCCGGACCCAAGGGTGCGGGTACTGGAGGACCTCATCCACGGACGGTGGGTCCTCACCTTGGAGCCCACCCCCGACGGCCGCACCGAGATCGTCGCCTACCGGCCCCTCGGCTGGGCCGGGCCCGGCGACCCGCACGAGCGCCTGGCCGCACCCGACCACGCCACCATGCGCGACCTGCTGGCCCGCCACACCACCACGGACACCACCGAGACCACGCACACCAGGGAGTAGGACATGGGCAAGCCCGGCTACACCGACCCGGCAGAGGACCCCATCCCGGACGACCTCACCGAGGAGGAGAAGAACGCCGTCCGCCGCCAAGGCGAATTCCTCGCCTGGCAGCGCTCCGTCCTCGGAGACCAGATCGACGGCGACTGACCGAACCGCCACCCTCCGACCCCCCGTGCGTCCAGGACCCCACCAGTCCTCCCGGGCGCGCGGGGTCCTACGGGTCGTCCCGCACAACGGCACCTGTGCCGGCGAGGGGAAGCGCGGGACGACCCCCGGTGGGGTCGGGGCACACCCCGGCCCCACCGCTCCCCGTTCCTCACACCTGACACCTGACACAAGACACAAGGCACAAGGCACAAGGCACAAGGCACAAGGCACTCTCAGTAGTCAACTTTGACCACCACTGGTCAAAGTTGACTACATGCTCGCCAAGAAGCCGGCCCACCACCCGCCCGGGCGTGTGACGCGCCATCGAGACCGCACAGGGCAAAAGCTCCGACACGGGGGCGAGAAGGGTCGGTACGGGATTCGGTGGCAGTACTCTCCGCAATAGATATGACCGAGTGTGCACACGATGCGACACACTGACGTCACTCCCGGCCCACCGCACCTCCTGACACCGGACCCTCCCCAGCACACCCCAGCGACCCAGGCCCTCTGACAAGGACCCCGACAAGACACGGAGACTTCTGTGGGTGCCGCGATCGGCCAGTCCCTTCCCATCGCGATCGGTGTGCTGATCAGCCCGCTGCCGATCGTCGCGGTCGTGCTGATGCTCGTGAGCCGCAGGGCGAAGGCGAACGCCACGGCGTTCCTGCTCGGTTGGTTCCTCGCGATCGGCGTGGTCGCGACCGTGGTCGCGTTCGCGGCCGGCGCGGCGGCCCCGGGCGACGACGGCTCGCCCGCCTGGGCGGGCTGGGTCAAGATCGTGCTCGGCGTGCTGCTGCTGTTCCTGGCGCTGCGCCAGTGGCAGGGGCGCCCGCGCCAGGGCGTGGAGCCCCCGGCGCCGGCGTGGATGGCCGCGATCGACGCGTTCACACCGGTCAAGGCCCTCGGGCTCGCCGTCCTGCTGGGCGCCGTCAACCCCAAGAACCTGCTCCTGGTGGTCTCCGGAGGCGCCGCGATCGCGGCCGCCGCCCCTGGGGACACCACGGCGCAGGTCGTCGCCGCCGTCGTGTTCGCGATCGTGGCGAGCGTGGGCGTCGGCGCGCCCCTGGTGGTCTACCTGTCCATGGGCACCCGCGCGGCGGGCCTGCTCGACGACCTGAAGAACTGGATGATCCATTACAACGCCGTCATCATGGCGGTCCTACTGCTGGTGATCGGCGCCAAGATGATCGGCGACGGCATCACGGCCCTCTGACCGGCCGCTCCGGCCGTCAGGGTGTGACGTACCCGGCGCGCACGGCGTAGATGGCGGCCTCGGTCCGGGAGTGGACCTGGAGCTTCTCCAGGATGTTGCGGACGTGGTTCTTCACGGTGTTCTCGGTGATGAACAGGCGGCTGCCGATCTCCCGGTTGTTGAGCGACCGGGCGACGAGCTTGAGGACCTCTGACTCCCGTGGCGTGAGCTGCGGGATGGACAGCGGCTCCGGGGGGGTGCTCTCCTGCTTGGCCAGTTCCGCGAACTCACCGATGAGCTTCGTGGCCATGGTCGGGTTGATCGAGGGCCTGCCCGACGCGATCGTCCGGATGGTCTCCGAGATGTCGGTGACCGCGATCTCCTTGAGTAGGTAGCCGCTGGCGCCGACCTTGAGCGCGTCGAAGAGGTCGGACTCCTCGTCGCTCATGGTCAGCATGATGAATTTGGTGTGCGGCACCGCCTCCCGGATACGCGGGCAGGCCTCGATCCCGCGGGCCTGCGGCATCCACACGTCCATGAGCACGACGTCCGGCCGCGAACCCGCGGCGAGCCGAACGGCCTCGTCGCCGTCCCCGGCCTCACCGACCACGTCGATGTCGGCCTCCTCGTCCAGGACGGACACCAGACCGCGGCGGAAGAGGGCGTGGTCGTCGACCACCATGACCCGGATGGAACCGGACGGGTCGGGGGTGCCGGGGGTCGGTTGGTCGGGAGTGGGGGGATGGGGGCTCACTGGAACTCCTTTTGGTGCGGCCCGAAAGGGCTATCCCTTATCGCCGTCGCGACCCTTGAGATAGAACAGGTTTTCGCAAACCGACAAAATCGCAGGTCAGATCAGATGGACAAGGCGCCAGGGAAAAGGCGAAGCGCAGAAAAGACATCTGTTCTCCTCATTGCGGGAGCGCTTGTATGGTCTCACACGCGCCCGGTTTATGTACTGGCTTCGGGTTGTGGAGTGGAGTGGGGTGGGCGGGGTGGGGTGGAGCGGGGTGGGGTGGAGCGGGGTGGGAGGGTATCTGCGGCCATGCTCTCTGTGGCGCGGGTCGTGGTTCTTCCTCCCGGCACCTCCGGGGGACGGGGTCGCGGGTATCCGCGGCCGTCACCCCTTGCGGCGGGGACACGGTTCTTCCTTCCCTGACCCCCAACCCCCGTGTCCGGGCGCAGCAGATAGCCGTGGCCGGGCCACCCTCTGGAACGCAGGTCGCGGTTCACCTTCCGGTCTGGGGCTGGGGCTGCGGGTATCCGCAGCCGGCACCCCCTGGGGGTGGGGGTTGTGGCTCTTCCTCCCGGCACCCGCTGTCCAAGGCCGAGAGTGTGTGCGGCCGTCACCCCCATGGGTCCGGGGACGGAGGCAACGCCCGGCTCAACCCCCTGGGGCGGGAGGAAACGGTTCCTTCTTCCGGCTGTGTCCGGGGCCCCGAACAGGATCACCTTTCACCCCCACAGCGTTAGAAGGGCATAGGTGGGCGCGGGTTTCACCCCTGTAAGTGTTGGTGGTGGCTGGTCCGGGACCGGCTGGCAGGGTGGTACCAGTTCTTCTGGTCGGTCGTGGCTCTTTTCACCCCTGACCCCTTTGACCAGGGTGTCCTTCTCAGGATCTGCCCGCCCGACCGGGAGGACCGGTACCGACCCGGCCCACCACGATGGCCTGATCAGAAGCCTGCCCGACCCCGCAAGGTCGTGGCCCGTTACAGGAACGCCTCGTAGTGACTCTTCCCCGGGCCGGCACCGGTCACGACGCCGCCCACACACAGGGAGACACCGCCATGTCCATCGTGGCAGACCACTACCGGTTCATCATCGGCGTGGACACCCACGCCGCCACCCACACCTACGCGCTCATCGCCGCCCCCTCGGGCCACCACCTCGACCACCGCACCTTCCCCACCACCCCCGCGGGCCTGGCCCGCACCCAGGACTGGATCGGCCGCCGCACCGATAACGACCCCGACCAGGTCCTGATCACCGCCGAGGGCACCGGATCCTACGGAGCCGTCATGGCCCGCCACCTGACTCGGGCTGGCTACCGGGTCGTGGAAGCACCCACCCCTCTCCCGCGCGCGCCTGCGGGGCACCGGCAAGACCGACGCCCTGGACGCGCTCACCGCGGCCCGGGCCACGCTGGTCATGGACCCAGGCCGGTTGCGCGATCGCCGCACCGGCGAGCTCCAGACCGCCCTGCAGGTGCTCACCACCGCCCGCGAGCAGATGAACGACGACCGGCTGCGGTCCATCAACACGCTGACCGCCCTGCTGCGCACCCACCCCTTGGGCCTGGACGCCCGCCGTCCGCTCACCGGATCCCAGATCACCACCATCGCGGCCTGGCGGCCGCACCGGGAGGGTCTGGGCACGGCTACCGCCCGGGCCCAGGCCATCCGGCACGCCCGGCGCATCATCGCTGTGGGCGCCGATCTGGCCGCCAACCGGGCACAGCTCCAGGCCCTGGTCACCGAGCACGCCCCGACCTTGGTGGGCATGACCGGCATCGGTCCGGTGACCGCCGCCACCGTCTTGGCGGTGTGGTCCCATCCCGGGAGGATCCGTTCCGAGGCCGCGTTGGCGCAGATCGCGGGGGTGTGCCCGATCCCGGTCTCCTCGGGCAACACGCACCGGCACCGGCTCAACCGAGGTGGTGACCGGCGGCTGAACCGGGCGCTGCACACCATCGTGCTCACCCGGATGAGCAAGGATCCCGACACCCGCGCCTACGTCCAGCGGCGCACTGCCCAAGGGCGCACCAAACGCGAGATCATGCGGTGCCTCAAGCGGTATGTGAGCCGACAGATCTACCGGACCCTCGCCGCCAACGCACCACTGCCCCAAACGGCTTGACAAACATAGAAGCATCCTGCGGCGAGGTCGCGGTCCTTTCTCCCGACACCCCCTGTGTCTGGGGAGGGCGATCGGGGCGGGGGTACTACGCCAGGTGTCTGGGCTTTCAAGCGAGGTCTGCGCAACCGCGGGTTTGCAGTCGGAGCGTCTTTCCGTGGACCTGTGTGGCCGGGGATGTGCGCTGTGCCCCGACCCGTCCCCTGAAAAACACCCCCACCACCCGGGACGTGAGTCCAACGCGTACGCCTCTGTGGTCTGCCGGGCCTCGTACCGTGGGGACGGCTCCGCGCCCAGCCCGGGTCTGTACGTTCCCAGAGGGTGACCCGTGGAGACCAACGCGACCGAGAGCGGTCTCCGCACACCGCCCTCCGCAGATGGCTGGCCATTTGGAAACCTGCTCTTGCTGTCTCACCCCCTGGGGCCGTGGACTCCAATGGCGTGACCGGGCTGTGGCCGGGGCCTCCGGTCGGGTGAACAACCCCCTGTGGCGAAGGCCGCGATCCACTCTCCGGCTATGGCCGAGGGCACCAGGACAAGGGCATAAAAAAAGGGGGGGCCGTTCCGAAGAACGACCCCCCAAACAGGGAAAGCCCCCTCTGCAACAGAGGGGGCTCTCAACCCGAAGAAAACCGTGGCGGCAACCTACTCTCCCACCCCACCACAGGGCAGTACCATCAGCGCAAGGAGACTTAACGACCGGGTTCGGAAAGTAACCGGGTGTGACCCTCCCACCATAACCACCACGGAAACCCAACACCCAACACCACACCCCCACCCCAAAGCAAGGACACAGCACCGGGAAGAATTTCACCAGCTATGTGAACATGTATGCGCGAGCACCCAATTATCTGCAGCGGACAAGCCCTCGGCCTATTAGTACCGGTCAGCTCCACCCCTCACAAGGCTTCCACACCCGGCCTATCAACCCCATCGTCTCTAGGGAGCCTTACCCTCTCA
>NZ_JBJJBV010000138.1:0-17727 GCF_045446735.1 Nocardiopsis protaetiae | reverse complement strand
CCGCTTCCGCATTTCTCGGGAACGGGAGGGGAACGGCGGCGGAAACGGCCGTGAATTCGCCGGTGCCCTTTATCCGGATCCGGTGTGAAAAGGGCCGGGGAACACGCCGTATTCTCAGCCGTGCCACTCGCACACCAGGACCGTGGCGTCGTCCTCCAGTCTGCCGTCGTGGTGGATCAGCACGGCCTGCATCAGCCGCCGCAGGGTCTCGGGCACGGCCAGGCGGGAGGTCTCGTTGCGGAGGATGAAGTCCACGAACCGCTCCAGGCCGAACTCCCGCCCCCGGGAGTCACGGGCCTCGGTGATCCCGTCCGTGTACAGCAGGACCCTGTCCTCCGGCTCCAGGGGCTCCCGGCACACCGTCACCGGCAGCCCCAGGTCCATGCCCAGGGGGTGGGACGGTTCGCACTCCAGTTCCCTGGCCCTCCCGCCCCGGATGAGCACCGGGGGCAGGTGGCCGCAGTTGACCCAGGACAGGACACCGGTGGCCGTGTCGAGTTCGCATATGAGGGCGGTGGTGAAACGGGACCGCACCCACTCCTCGGCGAGGATGGCCTCGATCCCCCGGGGGATGTCCTTCAGCCCGGTGCCCATGCGCCGCTGGTTGCGGTAGCTCCCCACGGCCAGGGTGGCGAGCAGCCCGGCCGCGTTGTCGTGGCCCATGGCGTCGAACATCGCCAGGCTGATGCCCCCGCCGTCCAGGGCGTAGTCGAAGGCGTCCCCGGCGTTGTCGTAGGCCGGTTCCGTGGCCGCCGAGATGGTCACCCGGTCGTTGGAGAAGGTGCTGGGGGGCATCAGGGTCCACTGCATCTCGGCCGAGACCGACATGGGGCGGACGCGGATCAGCCGCGCGTAGGCGTCGCTGTTGGAGCGCTTGTCGACGATCAGCAGCCCGACCATCGAGGCCAGGGTCCCCATGGCCGTGAAGTCGGGTTCCCCGGCGGGGGCGGCGTGGAGGACCCCCAGGCGCTCGGTCCCGTTCAGGAGCGGTACCCAGTAGCGGTTCTCCGAGCCGATGCGCACCGGCTCGCCCCTGATGTAGGCCAGGCCCGCCACGGTGCCGTCGATGCGCGACTCCCGGCCCCCGAGGTGGGCGTCGGGCCCCTCGCCGGTCACCTCGCGCAGGATGCGCTGCTGCCGGTCGGCCAGGTACATGCGGACCTCCTCCAGCCCGGCCGACGCCGCTTCGCGGGCTATGAACCCGGGGAGCTCCGTGAAGGCGAGCATGTGGCTGGAGCGCGCCATGGACGCCACCGCGGTCTCGATCCCACACTGTGGGGGCATATCCGCACCAGATATCCGTCTCGGCTTCCCGAGCGTGCGGCGGTTCTCTTCGGGTCGCCCGAAACCCCGCGCCCGCCCAGCGGAACCACCATGGTAGAACGCGCACGTGAACGGGCCCGGCCCCGAACCGCCGCGGGACGGCGCCGGGGCCGGCCCGGCGCGGGAGCGGGATCCGCCGTGGACCCCGCTCCGCGGCCCGGGGCGCGAAGGCCCGCCCCGGGCCGCGGAGACCGGCGGGGGGCGCGGCGTGTTCCGCGCCGCCGGGTCCTCAGTCGCGTGCCGCCTCCAGGTAGGCGAGCCAGCCGCCGTACCCGCTGATGTCCCGGGCCCCCTCGGCCGCGGCCGCCTCGCAGCCGAACCCGATCACGGTGCGCCCGTCGGCGAGGGTGACCGCGCCCAGGGACATCGGTGCGGGCAGCGCCGCCAGGAAGGCGCCCAGGGCCGCCGGGGACAGCTTCCACACCTCGCAGGCCAGGGCGGTCCCGCAGGAGGCGACCCGTTGCAGGCCGGGCTTGGGCGGGGTGGTGGGCAGGGCGACCATCCGGTACTCCGGCGCGGTCGCCGTGGCCTCCACGAACCGCGCGCCCGGCCCGGTGAGCTGGTGGTGCAGCGGCTGGCCGCGCAGGTGGGCGCCGAACACCGCCAGTTCCACCCCCGCGTCCGGGTACAGCTCCCCCGGCTCCTGGCCGGTGAGGGCGCCCGCCAGGTCCAGGGCCACCTGGTCCTCGAACGCCCGGGAGACGAGGCTGACCCCGAACGCGCAGCCCTCCACCTCCCCGGCCGGGACGGCGACCGCCGCCAGGTCCAGCAGGTTGACGAAGTTGGTGTAGGTGCCCAGCCGCGAGTTCACCCCCACCGGGTCCGCGGCCACCTCCTCCAGGGCGGGGTGTCCGACGGTGGTGGGCAGCAGCAGGGCGTCGAACCCGTCGAGGATCCCGGCCGCCGTCGCCCGGTAGGCCGCCAGGCGCTGCTGGTCGGCGGCCAGCCGGTGGGCGGGCAGGTCCTCCGCGGCCAGGATGATGCCCGCCACCGTGGGGTCGGCGCCCTCCGGGTGGGCCTTGAGGAAGTCCCCGACGGCGGCGTAGCGTTCGGCGACCAGCGCTCCGTCGTAGAGCAGCCGGGCCGCCTCCAGCAGCGGGGCGACGTCCACCTCGGCGGTCTCCGCGCCGGTCGCCTCCAGGGCGGCGACGGCCGTGGCGAAGGCCTCCCGCTCCGCCGGCGACAGCGGTTCCAGGCCCGCCGGCGTCGGCACCGCCACCCGGCCCGCGCCGCGCGGGGCCAGGCGGGCGTCGGCGGGCACCGGGCGGGAGTAGGGGTCGTCCTCCGCCGGTCCCGACATGGCGGCCACCGCGGCCCGGGCGGTGCCGAGGTCGCGGGCGAACACCGTGACGCAGTCGTAGGGCCGGGCCGCCGGGACCACCCCCGAGGCCGGGACCAGCCCCAGGGTGGGCTTGATCCCGACGATGCCGTTGAGGGCGGCGGGCACCCGCCCCGACCCGGCGGTGTCGGTGCCCAGGGCGATGTCGGCGATCCCCAGGGCGACCGCCACCGCCGAACCCGAGCTGGAGCCGCCCGAGACCCGCTCCGGGTCGGCGGCCCCGCGCACCGCCCCGTAGGGGCTGCGGGTGCCCACCAGGCCGGTGGCGAACTGGTCGAGGTTGGTCTTGCCCAGGACCAGGGCCCCGGCCCCGACCAGCCGCCGCACCGCGGGCGCGCTCTCGGCCGGTGTGTACGTGAACGCCGGGTGGGCCGCCGTGGTGGGCAGCCCCGCCACGTCGATGTTGTCCTTGACCGCGAGCAGCAGCCCGGCCAGGGGGAGGTCCTCCCCCGCGGCCAGCCGCTCCTCCAGGAGTTTGGCCTCGGCCTCCGTCTCGTACTCGGGGCGCAGGGCGATCCAGACCTCGGGCCGGTCGGCCTCGTCGATCCTCCGGTAGGCGGCGCGGACACGGTCGGTGGGGTGGGGCATCAGGCGGGTTCTCCTTGCGTGATGACGGCCAGGGCGCTCCCCGGGTCGAGGTGCTGCCCCGGGGTGACGAGGATGTCGGAGATCGTTCCCGCTCTGGGGGCGCGTACCACGACCTCCAGCTTCATCGCCTCCAGGCGGACGACCGGCTGGCCCTGTTCGACGGTGTCGCCGGGACGAACGTCCACCTTCCACACGGAGGCGGCCAGCGGGGCCTCCACCAGGGCGGCGCCCGGGGGCAGCTCCAGCACCTCGGCGGCGACGGGCTCGGGTTCGGGGCGGTCGTCGAACTCCCCGGCGGCCTCCCAGGCCAGGCGTTCGGCCTCGAAGGCGGCGGCCTGGCGGGCGCGGAAGGCGGCGATGGAGTCGGCGTTGTCGGCCAGGAAGCGCTCGTGGTCGGCGAGGGAGAACTCCCCGTCCTCGATCCTCAGCTCGTGGCTCCCGGCGAGCAGGTCGGCCCGCAGGTCCAGCAGTTCCCCGGGGCCGACCGGGTACCACTTGATCCGGTCGAAGAACCGCAGCAGCCAGGGCACGCCCTCCTCGAACGGCCCGTACTGGCTCAGCCCCGACCAGATGGGGACGGTGCGGCCGATGAGCTGGTAGCCGCCGGGGCTCTCCATGCCGTACACGCACAGGTAGGCGCCGCCGATGCCGACCCCGGCCTCGGGGGTCCAGGTGCGGGCCGGGTTGTACTTGGTGGTGACCAGCCGGTGGCGGGGGTCCAGCGGGGTGGCGGCGGGCGCGCCCAGGTAGACGTCGCCCAGGCCGAGCACCAGGTAGGAGGCGTCGAACACGATGTCGCGGACCCGGTCGACCGAGTCCAGGCCGTTGATGCGGCGGATGAACTCGATGTTGTCGGGGTTCCAGGGGGCGTCGTCGCGCACGGCGGTGCCGTAGCGGGCGATGGCCTCGTGGATGGACGGGTCGTCGAAGGACATCGGCAGGTACAGGGTCCGGCTGGGCACCCGCAGGTCGGCGGCGGGCGGCAGGCCCTGTTCGACCTCCCGGAGCAGGCCCAGCAGGGAGCGCAGCGGCAGGCGTTCGGGGTCGGTGTGCAGGTGCAGGGAGCGCACGCCCGGGGTGATGTCGACGATGCCGTCGGTCCCGGCCTCCTCCAGCGCGGTCATCAGGGCGTGGACGCGCATGCGCAGCCCCAGGTCGAGGGCCATGGGACCGTACTCGACGAGGATGTTGTCGTGGCCGCCGCGCCGGTAGACGACCTCGGGGGTGTCCGCCCCGGCGGGGACGCGGGCCAGGACGCCGTCGTCGCCGTCACCGGTACCAACGCCGGCACCGGTGCCGCGCAGCAGCGGGGCGGCGGCGGGCTCGGTGTGCAGGCGCTCGGCGGCGGCCTCGGTGACCGGGTGGAACCGGACGGTGTCGCCCGGCCGGAGCTGGCCGATCTTCCACCGGGAGCCGGAGACCACGGTGACCGGGCAGACGAACCCGCCCAGGCTGGGCCCGTCCGGGCCGAGCAGCACGGGGGTGTCGCCGGACAGGTTGACGGCGCCGATGGAGTAGGCGGTGTCGTGCACGTTGGAGGGGTGCAGCCCCGCCTCGCCGCCGTCCAGCCGGGCCCAGCCCTGCTTGGGGCCGGAGAGGCGCACGCCGTTGCGCGCCGACTGGGGGTGGACCCGCCAGGCGGTGGCGTAGAACGCGGCCATGCCCTCGCGGGTGAGGAACTCGGGGGCGGCGTGCGGCCCCTCGGACACCTCGATGTCCCAGTGCGCCTCGCCGTCGGCCAGGGCGGGCACCTCGGGCCGCAGCTCCGCGGGGACCGGGGCCGGCTCCGGCGCGCCGTCCGGGACCGGGGCGGCCCGCAGCACGTCGCCGAGCTGGAGCGCGCGGCCGCTGTGGCCGCCGTACCCGCCGGTGGTGAACGTGGAGGTGCTGCCCAGGTACTCGGGCACGTCCAGGCCGCCGCGCACCAGCACGTAGGTGCGCATGCCCGGGCCGCGGGCGGCGCCGACGTCGAGCAGGCCGCCCGCCGGGACCTCCACCGGCTCCCACTGGGCGACCGGGGCCCCGTCCACGGTGACCTCGGCGGGGGCGCCGGTGACGCACACCGTCGTGGCGTGCGAGAACCGCAGGGCCGGGCCCTCGATGGTGCCCTCCAGGCCGGGTGCCCCCTCCGGGTTGCCCAGGGCGCGGTTGCCCAGCCGCAGGGAGAGGTCGTCCATGGCGCCCGACGGGGGCACGCCCACCTGCCAGTAGCCGGTGCGGCCGGGGAAGTCCTGGACGGTGGTGAGGGTCCCGGCGCGCTCCACCTCGATCCGCGGCTCGGGGTCGCCCACCCCCGCGCAGGTGGCGGTGGTGTGGCCGACCGCGCGAACGTCCGGGTGGGCGGCCAGGGCGCGCAGCAGGCCCAGGTTGGTCTGGAGCCCGTCCACGCGGGTCCCGGCGAGGGCGGCGGCCAGTCGGTCCCAGGCGTCCTCGCGGTCCTCGCCGCGCACGATCACCTTGGCCAGCAGCGGGTCGTAGTCGCTGGTCACCCGGCGTCCGGCGGCCGCCCAGCCGTCCACGCGGACGCCCTCGGGGGTCTCCACCCGGGTGAGCAGGCCGGAGCTGGGGCGGAAGTCGTGGGCGGGGTCCTCGGCGTACACGCGCGCCTCGACGGCGTGGCCGGTGCGGGGCGGGCCGTCCGCGGGGACGCCGTCGAGCACGTCCTCGCCGCGGGCCTGGCGCAGCATCCACGCCACCAGGTCGACGCCGGTGACCTCCTCGGTGATCGGGTGCTCGACCTGGAGCCGGGTGTTGACCTCCAGGAAGGACGCCTCGCCGCGTTCGACGTCGTAGACGAACTCCACGGTCCCGGCGCTGCGGTAGGCCACCCCGGCGCACAGTTCGCGGGCGGTGCGGTGCAGCTCGGCGCGGACGTGGTCGGGCAGGTCGGGGGCGGGCGCCTCCTCCACGACCTTCTGGTTGCGGCGCTGCAAAGTGCAGTCGCGGTCCCCCAGGGTGACGACGCGGCCGTGCCCGTCGCCGAACACCTGGACCTCGATGTGCCGGGCCCGGGAGACGAAGCGTTCCAGGAACACCCCGCCCCCGCCGAAGTGGGTGCGGGCCATCCGCCCCACCTGGTCGAACGCGGCGCGCAGCTCGGCCTCGTCGGCGCAGGGCCGCAGGCCGATCCCGCCGCCCCCGGAGGTGGCCTTGAGGATGACCGGGTAGCCGACCCGTTCGGCGGCGGCCACCGCGGCGTCGGCGTCGGCCAGGGTGTCGCTGCCCGCGACCATGGGCAGCCCGGCCGCGGCGGCGGCCTTGCGGGCGGTGTGCTTGTCGCCGAACCGCTCCAGGTGGTCCGGGGCCGGGCCGACGAAGACCAGGCCCGACCCCTCCACCGCGCGGGCGAAGTCGGCGCTCTCGGAGAGGAACCCGTAGCCGGGGTGGACCGCCCCGGCCCCGGTGTCGGCGGCCGCCTTGAGGACGCGTTCGACGTCGAGGTAGCTCTGGGCGGCCGGGGCGGGCCCCAGCCGGACCGCCTCGTCGGCCAGCCGGGTGTGCGCGGCACCGGCGTCGGCGTCGGAGTACACGGCGACGGTGCGCAGCCCCAGGGCGCGGGCGGATCGGATGATGCGGCAGGCGATCTCGCCGCGGTTGGCGACGAGCACGGAGTCGAACACGGTGACTCTCCTTGGTCCGGGTCCGGTGGGCCGGTCGGCGGGTCTGGGATCGGGGCCTCGGGAAGGGGCTCAGAATGCGTCGGAGTGCAGCACCATCTGGGTGAGGGCGCGCCGGGCGCGCTCCAGGACGACCTCCATCGAGTCGCCCACGTGTTCGTGCAGGGCGCGGTGGGCGGCGTCCAGCTCGCCGTCGAGCAGGTGGCCGACGATGGCGAGGTGCTCGGTGATGGTGGAGGCGATCCGGTCCTCGGTCAGGAAGTCGTACATGCGCACCCGGCGGATGCGCTGGTTGACCGCGACCAGGGAGTCGGTGAGGGCCCGGTTGCCGCCGGCCCGGGAGAGGTCGGCGTGGAAGTCCTCGTCCAGCAGCACGAACGAGGCGTCCGGGGCGGGCGGGTCGGCCGCGATCTCCTCCCAGCGGGCGCGCTGGGCCTTGAGGATCTCGGGGTCGTGCCGCAGGGAGGGGTCCTCGATGGCGCGGGCGATGCCGCGCAGTTCGAGGGTGACCCGCAGCTCGTAGAGGTCGCGCAGTTCGGCGAGGTCGGGGGCGGTGATGTGGAAGCCGTTCTCGCGCCGCTCGACCAGGCCGTCGGAGTGCAGCCGGGCCAGGGCCTCGCGGACCGGGGTGCGGGAGACGCCGAAGCGTTCGGCCAGGCGCACCTCGCCCAGCCGGGTGTGCGGGGCGAGGCGTCCGTTGAGGACCTCCTCCCGCAGCAGGGCGTAGACCCGGTCCCGGCGGGATCCGGCCGGGTCCGCGGCGGGTCCGTCCGGGCGTGTATACAGCGGTGTGTCCATGAATCCGGACGCTAGGAACGGGGTGTTTCGGCGGGCCTGTCGGCCGGTGAAGCCTGCGTTTCGCCGTGTTTCGGCGCTCGGTCCCGCGGACCGGGCGGGCCCGCCCGGTCTGCGGGGGCGCGTCCCCCGCGCGCGCCGCCTACCCTGCTGTCATGGGACCGGATCGCAGGAGTGTGCTGCTGGGGGCGCTCGGCGCGGCCGCGGGCGCCGCGCTCGCCGGGTGCGCGCGCGAGTCCGGCGTGCACGTGCCCGAACTCGTCATCGCCACCGGCCCGCCCGGAGCCGTGTTCCGGGAGATCGGGGCCAAGATCGCCGTCCTGGTGCAGGAGCGGCTGCCCGACACCGAGGTGGTCACGGTGGACACCAACGCCTCGCACGACAACCTGTACCTGCTGGAGGACGGCAACGCCCACCTGGGGCTGGCCAGCCTGGACTCCACGCTCACCCACGAGACGGGGATCGCCGAGGGCGGGGTGCTCGACGCGGTCGGCCGCCTCTACGACAGCTTCGTCCACCTGGTGGTGCCCGCCGAGTCGGCGATCCGCGACCTGGACGGCCTGGCCGGGCTGCGGGTGTCCATCGGCTCCAAGGACTCCGGCACGGAGTTCACCGCCCAGCAGATCCTGCGCGAGACCGGGCTGTCCGCCGAGACCGTCCTGATGGACCAGGCCGCCTCCGCCGAGGCGCTGGCCGCCGGGGAGATCGACGCCATGTTCTCCCTGACCGGGCTGCCCACCCCCGCCATCGTCGACCTGGCCCGGGAGCGGGACGTCCGCTTCATCGACCTGGGCGAGACGGCGGGGGTCATGGCCGACGCCTACCCCGAGTCGTACTTCCAGGCGACCATCCCCGCGACCACCTACCAGGGGGTCCGCGCCTGCCCCACGATGTCCACGCCCAACCTGCTGCTGTGCCGCGCCGACCTGCCCGCGTCGCTGGTGTTCGAGGTGACCGACACCGTGTACCGGGGCGCGGCCCGCCTGGCCGCCCAGCGGCCCGAGGCCGCCCAGATCAACGTGCGCACCGGTATCTCCACCGGGGTGGTCCCGCTGCACCCGGGCGCCGAGCGGTGGTACCGGGAGAACAAACCCGCCTAGCCCCGGCCCGCCGTGTCTAGGGGTCGTCCCGGCGGTCGGCGGCGGGGAGTTCGAGGGTGACGCCGAAGCCGCGGCGGCCGGTGTCGGGCAGGCCCGTGCCCAGGACCAGCCGTCCGCCCGCCTCCCGCATCAGGTCGGCGACGATGGCCAGGCCCAGCCCGGTGCCCTCGGTGTTCTGGTGGCGGGGGGAGCGCCAGAACCGGTCCAGGGCCGAGGCGTACTCCGCCTCCGGCAGGCCCTCCCCGTCGTCGAGGACCCGCAGGCGGACCGGGTCGCCCGGTTCGGCCCGCACCACCACCCCGGTCCCGCCGGACAGCCGCAGGGCGTTGCTGACCAGCTCGTCCAGGATGCTGCCCAGCCCGCCCGCCGGGGCCAGCACGCACAGGCCCGCCGGGACGTCCGTCTCCACGGTGATCCCGCGGCCCTCCCCCAGCGCCCGCCACCGCTCCTCGCGGCTGCGCAGCACCTCGGCGACCTCCACCGGCTCGGTGCCGGTGACGCTCTCCAGCCGGGTGGCGGCCAGCAGCGAGTTCAGCATCCGGTGCATGACCGTGGTCTCGTCGACCGCGATCGCGTGCGCCTCCCGCGCCTCCTCCGACTCCAGGTACGGCGCCAGGTTCTCCACCGCCAGCCGCAGGCTCGCCAGCGGGTTGCGCAGCTGGTGGGAGGCCTCCGAGACGAACGCGCGCTGGCGGTCCAGCGCCCGGCTCACCACCTCCACCATCGTGTTGAAGGAATCGGTGAGCCTGCGCAGCTCCGGCGGCCCGCCCGCGGCGTCCACGTGCACCTCCAGGTCGCCGGAGGCGACGGCGGTGGTGGCCGCGTCGAGCCGGTTGATGGGCCGCAGCACCCACCGGGACAGCGGCACCGCCGCCGACGCCAGCAGGGTCAGCGGCAGCACGCTGAACAGGGCGAGCAGCGCCCAGGCTCCGAGGATCTCCGCCCCCAGCCGGTCGGTGGGCGCCACCACCACGACCGCGCCCGCCACCTCGCTGTCGCGGCCGATCGGCTCGGCCACCACCAGGGGTTCCGCCCGCCAGGGCCAGACCGTGGCCGGCGGCGCGGGCCGCTCCCCCGCCATCGCCTCGGTGACCGCGGGCCGGGCGTGGACGGCGTCCAGCAGCTCCCGCATCCGGGCGCGGTCGCCCGACCCGGTGACCACCGTCCCGTCGGGGGCGACCACGACCGTGGGGATCCCGTACAGCTCCTCGTAGCGCTCCATCTCCAGGGTCAGCGGGTTCACCCGCCCGGTGTCGAGCGCGGTGCGCGCCAGCGCGGCGAACCGCCCGGCGTCGCCGAGCCGGTCCACGTACATCTCCTGGGTGCGCTGCCCGGCCACGACCGTGCCCAGTGGGACGAGGACCGCCGCCACCAGCACGAACACGGTCGGGACCAGGATGAGGAGCAGGCGCCGCAGCACGTCAGGCCTCGTCGAGCAGGTAGCCGACCCCGCGCACGGTGCGGATGCGCACCGCCCCGCCCACCTTGGCGCGCAGCGACGCGATGTGGGTGTCGAGGGTGCGCGAGGACGTCTCCCAGGCGGCGCCCCACACCTGGTCGAGGATCTGGTCGCGGGCCACCACGGCGGGCGACCGGGAGGCCAGCAACAGCAGCAGGTCGAACTCCTTGCGGGCGAGCCGCACCGGTTCGCCGTCCACGGCGGCCGTCCGCGAGGCGGCGTCCAGGGTGAGGGACCCGACGGTGACCGGCGGCTCCTCGGGCTCGGCCTCGGCGCGGGCGCTGCGGGTGCGCCGCAGCACCGCGTCGATGCGGGCCAGCAGCTCGGCCACCCCGAAGGGCTTGACGACGTAGTCGTCGGCCCCGGCGCGCAGCCCGCGCACCCGGTCGCGTTCCTCGGCCCGGGCGGTGACGGCGATGATCGCGGTCTGCGGCCGCTCGCGCAGCCGCCGCAGCAGGTCGATCCCGTCGGCGTCGGGCAGCCCCAGGTCGAGCAGGACCACGTCCGCGGGCGGCGCGGCCAGCGCCCGCTCGGCGGTGGCGACCCGCTGGACCTCGAAGGAGGCCGACCGCAGTGCCGTCACCAGTCCGCGGGCGACCCGGTCGTCGTCCTCCACCACGAGAATGCGCATGTCCAGCATGTTAAGCAGCGGCCGGACCGGGCGCGTCGCGGCCGCCGCGGCGCCGGTGCGCACGGGTCTTCGGGGAAAGGGGGGAACAGGTCCCGGAAATGGGAAAAGTGCTCCCTCTCGTGCTGAGGAGCACGGGGAACACCGTGGTGTGCGCGATCCCGAGCCGTCCGTCTCCGGCCACGGACGGCCCGGTCACCGGGAGCGCGTCCCGGTCACCTTTCGGTCAGGCGGTGACCGCCTCGGCGGCACGGGATCGCCCGCGACGGCCCCAGGGGAGGAGGCTGTCGAGGGAGTAGCGTCCGCCCGCGAAACCCAGGGCGAGCGAGGTCGCGCCCAGGACGAGGAGGAACTCGTAGCCGCCGACCAGGGGGTCTCCCAGGTGGGCGAAGTAGTAGGCGTTCGCCATCATGAACGCCAGGGCCAGCCCCGCCAGCGGCAGGCCGAGGCCGATGATGAGCGCCAGGCCGCCGCCGACCTCGATGACCGCCCCCAGCAGGGCGTTGAAGGTCGGGAAGGGGATGCCGATGGCGGCGAAGCGCTCGGCGGTCCCCGACAGGTCGGCGGCCTTGGGCAGGCCGTGGGCGACGAAGACGACGCCGACGGCGATCCGTGCGATGAGGGTGGCGGTGTCCCCGACGGCGGCGGGGACGATGGTTCTCTGACGCGGTGCGGGCTCCCGTGACTTCTCGGTCATGGAATCTCCTGTGTTCTTGTGAGCGGGTCGCCCGGAGGGGCCGCGTCGCACCGTTGGGACCGCGGACTTCACCGGGCGGTCAAAATGGTAACCCGCAGTCGAACGAACACATAGAGTGTCAACCCGAACAGATCGTCACATCTTGCACACTCCCTACTCAACGGCAGTGACGGAACGCGGTTCACCCATTCCTGTGCGTACCACTCGGATCGGCGTACCGGGGTTCGTCCCCCTCCGGGTCCAGCGCGCCGAGCATCGCCTCGGCGATGGCGTGCAGCTGCCCGACCTGTTCCGGCCGGAGCACGTCGAACAGGACCCGGCGCACCTCGGCCACGTGGCCCGGGGCGGCCGCCGCCAGGACCCGGGCCCCCTCTTCGGTGAGCTCCACGTACGTGGTGCGCCGGTCGCCGGGGCGGCGGAAGCGCCGGATGAGGCCGTCGTCCTCCAGTTTGGCGGCGGCGTGCGACAGGCGGCTGGGCGAGGACCGCAGCAGCCGGGCCAGCTCGGTCATGGTCAGCGACCGCTCGGGGGCCTCCGACAGCATCACCAGCACCTGGTAGTAGGTGTGCGGGAGCCCGGAGTCCCGCCGCAGCTGGCGGTCCAGGGAGGCGTCCAGGAGGTGGACGGCGGCCAGGAAGGTCCGCCAGGTCCGCTGTTCCCCGTCGTCCAGCCACACCACGGCCTCGGACACCACTCCACCCCCGGAATACTTGAACGTTCAATCTTGTTCGTGTCGGCCGGTCCGGCCGTATCGCCCGCCCCACGGCGATCCCGGTGGTCCCCGCGCACTGGGAGGACGCCCCGCCCGCCCCCGGCGCCACCGCCGACGGGGTCCCCTGACCTACGGCCTCCGGGGTTTCCCGCAACGCTACTACGGCGCCGCGTACGCGGCCCCCGGAGCGCCCGCGCGCTCCTTCCGGTCCGACCGGCACCCCCGGTCCGACCGGCACCGAAAACGCGTGGCGGACTGTCCTCGCCCTCCGGGACACTCGTCCCATGCCGGACACCCCTGAGAACGCACGCTCCGTCGCGGACCTGGTCAAGACCCCGGGCCGGATCAAGTACCTGCACTTCTGGGGCCACCGGCCCCACCCCTCCGGAGAGGTCTCGGCGAGCTGCCTGTCGCAGTGGTGGCCCGCCGACTTCACCGTGGACGGAGTCCTCTACCGCACCGCCGAGCACTACATGATGGCGGGCAAGGCCCGGCTGTTCGGCGACGACGGGATCCTGGAGGAGATCGTCGCCGCCGGTCACCCGCGCGACGCCAAGGAACTGGGCCGCAGGGTCCGCGGGTTCGACCAGGAGGCCTGGGAGGCCGCCCGGTTCGGCATCGTGGTGGACGGCAGCGTCGCCAAGTTCGGGCAGCACGCCGACCTGCGGGACTTCCTGCTCGGCACCGGGAGCCGGGTGCTGGTGGAGGCCAGCCCCCGGGACCGGATCTGGGGCATCGGGATGTCCGCCTCCCACGACGACGCCGAGAACCCCGCGCTCTGGCGCGGGCACAACCTGCTGGGCTTCGCCCTGATGGAGGCCCGCGCCCGGCTGGCCGCCGCTGCCTGAACCACGGCCCGGGCCGGCCCCGAACGACGCGTCCGATTCACGCCGGACTCCCGGACCGGAAACGGCCAGGATCGTCCACATGAGCGAGAACACGCACCACCACACCTATGAGGCCGCACTCGTCACCGGCGGCGGCCGCGGAATCGGCGCCGCCGTCGCCGTCCGGCTGGCCGAGGCGGGCTTCGACGTCGCCCTCACCTACGAACGCGACGAGGACGCCGCCGCGAAGGTCGTCACGGCCGTCGAGGGGCACGGGCGGCGCGGGCTGGCCCTGCGGGTCGACGCCGCCGACGCCGACGCGACCGTCCGGGCGGTCGACCGGGTGGCCGAGGCGTTCGGACGGCTGGACGTCCTGGTCAACAACGCCGCGGTCTTCCCCGTCGGCCCCCACGACGGCCACACCGTCGAGGAGATCGACCGGGTCCTGGCGGTCAACGTGCGGGCGCCCTTCCTGGCGTCCCGGGCGGCGGCCCGCCACATGGACGGCGGCGGCCGGATCATCACCGTGGGCAGCAACGTGGCGAACCGGGTGCCCTTCGGCGGGCTCACCCTGTACACCCTGAGCAAGTCGGCGCTGACCGGGATGACCCGCGGGCTGGCCCGCGACCTGGGCCCGCGCGGCATCACGGTCGCCCAGGTCGACCCGGGCCCCACCGACACCGACACCAACCCGGCGGACGGCCCGAACGCCGACGGCATCCGCTCCCTGGTGCCGCTGGGCCGGTTCGCCCGGCCCGACGAGATCGCCGAGAGCGTCGTCCACCTGGCCGGCCCGGGCGCCCGGTTCATCACCGGCGCGGTGCTCGCCGTGGACGGCGGCATCAACGCCTGACCGGCCGCGGGCCGTCCGCGCCGCCCGGGTGCGGGCGGCGCGGGCGGTGCGGGCCGCCCGTGCCCGGTTCAGCGGCCCATGACGGCGCCGCCGTTGACCTGGATCACCTGGCCGGTGACGTGCCCGGCCTCGGGCGAGGCCAGCCACGCGATGGTCTGGGCCACGTCCTCGGGGCGCCCGGCCCGGCCGTTGGCGGTCTGGGAGACCAGGCGCTCGTGCCGGGCCGGGGTCATCCCGCCGCCGAAGAACCCGGTCTCGGAGATGTAGCCGGGCACCACGATGTTCGCCGTGCACCCGGTCGGCCCCAGCCGGGCGGCCAGGTCGAAGGTCCACCCGTGCAGGGCGGCCTTGGTGGCGGAGTAGGAGCCCCCGCCGCCGCGGACCGCCGCGATGGAGCCGACGTTGACGACCCGGGCGCCGTCCGCGCGCAGGTGCGGCAGCAGCGCCTCGGTCGACAGGACGGCGGTGAGGACGTTGGCCGCCCAGTCGGCCGACCAGCCCTCGGCGATCCCGGCCAGGGTGTCGTCGGGGGCGCGCCGCAGCCCGCCGGCGTTGTTGACGACCACGTCCACCCCGCCCAGGCGTTCGGCCAGGGCGGGCAGGTGGGCGCCGACCGCGGCCGGGTCGGCCAGGTCGAGGGCGGCGCGGTGGGCGGCGTCGTCGCCGTACCGGGCGCGGAGCTCGTCGACGGCCGTGTCCAGCGGGCCTTCGCGGCGGCCGGTCAGCCCGACGCGGTAGCCGCGGGCGGCCAGGGCGCGGGCGGTGGCCAGGCCGATGCCGGTGCCGCCTCCGGAGACGACGGCGGTGCGGGGGGTGTGGGGCATGTCCGGTTCGCTTTCTCGCGGGGAACGGTCCGCCCGCACGGTGCCCCGTGCGGGCGGGGAGGCGCAAGCGGTTTTCCGGGGTCGGGCGCCGCGTTCCCGCGTCAGTAGGAGGAATCGACCAGGGAGAGCCGCTCGCTGACCACCCGGTCCGCGATGGACGCGGGCAGCGGGTGGTACCCCGCCTCGGTGGCGAGTTCCGCGCCTTCCGTTCCGAGGGCGTAGATCCAGAAGTCGCGCATCACCGGCCCGACTCCCTCCCCCTCGTAGCACTCGGCGACGAACACGTGGTTGACCCGCATGATCGGGTAGCCCCGGCCCACCACCCGGCCGGTCAGGTGGAAGTCGTCGCCGGACAGGTCGATCTGCTCGGCGGCGGCGCGTACACCCGTCGCGTCGGGGCCGACGGGGTCATCACCGATCTCGGAGATCTCCGCGACCTGGAGCCCGTTCCGCTCGGCGTAGGCGGCGTTGACGAAACCGATCGCGCCGACGGTCTCCTCGACGGCCGCGGCCACCCCCTCGTCCCCGGTGGCGGTCCGCACGGAGTCCGCCCAGGTCGCCGACCACGCCGGAGCGGTCTCCAGGTAGCGCTCGAACACCTGCCCCGTCGCGGCCTCGTCGTCGTGGCGGACCGGGACGAGGTCCACGCCCTCCAGGCCGCCGTCGGTCTCGACGAGCTGCCCCGCGTCGATGATCTCGCCCTGGTAGACCGCCGCCAGCTCGGCGGCGTACGTTTCCAGCTCCACCCCCTCGCCGAGGTTGTAGATGACGGCCACGGCGCCGACCGCCACGGGGAACTGCGCCACCGGGCAGCCGCGCACCGTCTCGGCGTGGGCCAGCTGGTCGACGTTGAGGGGGTGCTCGGAGGAGCCGAAGTCGGTCTCCCCGTCGATGAACGCCTGCGCACCGGCCCCGGAGCCGTCCGGCATGTAGAGGATCTCCGCTCCGGGCTGGCGGTCCCGGTACCCGTCCGCCCAGGCGTCGATGAACGGGCCGAGGAAGGTGGACCCGCTGCCGACGATCTGCCCGGACAGGGTGGAGGGTTCCGCGAGCGACGTGACGGCCGGGTCGACGGCGCCCTCGTCGGTCACCTCGCCGATCCCCTCGCCGCCCGTCTCCGCCTCCCTGGCGGCGAGGTCGGCCAGGAAGCCGACCAGGCCGATACCGCCGACGAGGGTGACCGAGAGCGCCCCGGCGCCCAGGGCCAGCGGCCACACCCGCCGCTTGCGGCGGGGCGGTGGCGGTGTCGCACCCGCGGGCCAGGGGTTCGGCGGCACGGGGCCGTGCGGCGGTACCGGCCCGTGCGGCCGCGCGGGTCCGTGCGGCGGCGGCCCGCCGAAGGCCGACTGCGGCCGGTGGCCGGGGGGAGGCGTCGGGGCCTGCGCCGCCGGAGCCCCCGTGGGCGGGCCGCCGGGCTCGGTGTCCCCCTGGTCCCAGTGGGCGCGGATCAGGCCGGAGACGATCGTCGTGTCGTCCTCCTCACGGGGGGCTCCCGCGACGGCGTGCACCAGCTCCGCGGCCCGGGGCCTGCGCTCGGGGTCCTTGTCCAGGGCCCGGTGCACCGGGTCCACCAGTTCCTCGGGCAGCCCGGTCAGGTCGGGCTCCTCGTGGAGGATGCGGTACATCAGGGTCTCCGCGCCGCCCTCCCCGAACGGTGAGCGCCCGGTGGCGGTGTAGGCGGTGACCGCGCCCCAGGCGAACACGTCGGCCTCGGGGCCGCTGTCGCCGCGGTAGCGTTCGGGGCTCATCCAGGCGGGCGAGCCGATCAGCCCGCCGGTGCGGGTGTGCGAGGTGAGGTCGGCGGCGCGGGCGATCCCGAAGTCCAGCACCTTGGGCCCGTCGGGGGCCAGGATGACGTTGGCGGGCTTGAGGTCGCGGTGCACGACCCCGGCCGCGTGGATCGCGGCGACCGCCTCGGCGATGCCGGCGGCCACCACCCGCGCCTGCCCGGCGGGCAGCGGCCCGCCCACGCGCACCCGCCGGGCCAGGGTGGGCCCGGGCAGGTAGGCGGTCGCGTACCAGGGGTGCTCGGCGCGGGCGTCGTGGGCCAGGACGGGTGCGACGCACAGCGCCCGCACCCGCAGCATCAGCTCGATCTCGGCGGCGAAGCGGGCCCGGAACTCGGGCTCCCCGGAGAACTCGTCGCGGACGACCTTGACCGCCGCCCACCGGCCGTCGGGCCCGGTCGCCCCGTAGACCACCCCCATGCCTCCGGCACCGAGTCTGCCGTGCACGGTGAACGGGGGGATGACGCGGGGGTCGGACGCCCGCAGGGGTGTCAGGTCGGGGGCCGGATGGTGCATGGGTGTCCTCGGTTCGGCGTGACCCGCGCCGGTCAAGTCGGGTCCGCCCCCTTGGACGCGCGAGACCCCCGACTTGTTCATCCCGATCGGAGGCAATGCGCCCTTAAGTCCGATATCGGGAAAAGGATCACCCGAAGATCATGGGGATTTCACCGCCTCCTTGTCCGATTTCCGGTCACGCTCCGGATCATGGAGGAGTAGAGTCCGAAAAGCGGACAGCACGGTGCCCCCGGCACCCTGGTCCCGTTCCCCGGAGCGCTCCGGGCCCCGGCACGCACATGCCGCCGCCCGTTGGGCGTGGCGCGCATGCCGGCCCCGGGAGACCGATCACCGATACGGCGGATGACGCGCCGTTTCCGGGAAGCACCGTCCTTCCTTTTCGACGAGGACGAACCACATTCGGGGAATTCCGATGGCCTATTACCGCATTCAACTCAGCGACGGCTCCTCCCACACGGTGCAGGCGGTGCGCCTGCGCACGGACGCCCGCAGCCTCTACCTGGAGGAGCGCACCGCGGGCGACTGGCGCGAGGTGTTCGCCAACCCGCTGACCGACGTGGCGCGGGTGCAGCGCCGCTTCACCGAGAACGACGGGACCTGGACCTGGCTCAACGAGCGCCTGCCCGCCCCGATCGGCGGCGTCCGGGCCTGGTGACCCCGGC
>NZ_JBJJBV010000137.1:0-17745 GCF_045446735.1 Nocardiopsis protaetiae | reverse complement strand
CACCGGGGACCGGCACCCCCGCCGAGCCCCGGGCACGACGGACGGAGGGGAGGGCACGAGGTCCCCTTGCCAATAGCGGACCACGGCGGCGCGCCCGCGCGCCACCCGTGCCCTCCCTCCCTGTGGATGACCGGGGCTAGGCGAGTTCGGCGCGGGCGGTGAGGCGGGTGTCCCCGTAGGAGCGGCCGATCACCAGGTCGTAGCCGCCCGCGACGTGCTCCCACTCGCCGGCGTCCTCGGCCCAGGTGCGGATGGCGTCGCGCGGGACGTCGATCTCGACCTCGACCGTCTCGCCCGGTTCGGCGGACACGGCCGCGAAGCCGGCGAGCCAGCGGGCCGGGCGGTCGCCCGGCTCGTGCGGGGCGAGGTAGAGCTGCACGACCTCGCGGCCCGAGCGCTCGCCCGCGTTGGTCAGGCGCACCCGGACCCGGGCGGCCGGGGCGTCCCCGCCCTCGGCACCCTCAGCACCCTCGGCACCCTCAGCGCCGACGGCGACCTCCAGGGCGTCGTAGCGCCACTCGGTGTAGGACAGCCCGTGCCCGAACCAGTAGGCGGGCTCGGCGCCCTTGCGCTCCCAGCCGCGGTGGCCGACGAACACGCCCTCGGTGTACTCCAGCACCCCGTTCTCGGGCACGACCTGCGTGACCGGGGCGTCGGACAGCGCCACCGGCCAGGTGGTGGGCAGCCGCCCGGACGGGTCCTCCGCGCCCAGCAGCACGTCGGCCAGCGCGCCGCCGACCTCCTGCCCGCCGAACCAGGCGAGCAGCACCGCCGACACGTCGTCCCGCCAGGGCATCTCCACCGGGGCGCCCGCGCAGACCACCACGACGGTCCGGTCGTTGACCTCGGCGACCCGGGCGACCAGTTCGTCCTGGCGGCCCGGCAGGGCCAGCGAGTCCCGGTCGAAGCCCTCCGACTCCACCTCGTCGGTGGTGCCCACCACGACGATCGCGACGTCGGCGTCGCGCGCCGCCTCCACGGCCTCGGCCAGCAGGGTGGCCTCGTCGGCCATCGGCTCCCGGTGGGAGAGGGTGAACCCGATGAACGCGAAGTCGCCCAGCCCCAGGTCCTCGTGGGTCTTGACCACGGAGATCCGCACCGGCCGCCCGGCGGTCATCGCGACCGGGACGGTGGTGGTGGGCGGGGCGAACATGGCCGCCCCGGGGTCGCCGCCCTCGGCGTGCAGCTCCCCGTCGAACACGGTCTCCCCGTCGACGGTGAGCACGTAGCGGCCGGCCCCGGCGACGCCGATCAGGTGCTCGCCGGTCACCCCGGGGGTGAGCTCGCCGCCGACCTCGATGCGGTCGAGTTCGGGGTTGGACACACCGGCGGGGAGTTCGCCGATCCACCGGGCGGTGCCGTCCGACAGCGGCTCGGTGGCCAGGACCCGCCCGTCGGCGGCGCGGAACACGGCGGTGAGCGGCGCCTTGACGGCGGGCGGCCCGGTGCGCGGGTCGGTGCCGACGGCGTGCACGAGTTCGACGTCCTCGGGCAGGGCCGCGCGCAGCCCCTCCAGCGGGGACACGGTGTGCTCGGCGAACACGCTGGCGCTGCCGCCGCCGCTGGTGCGGGCCTCGACGGCGGGCAGGCCGATGAGCGCCACCTTGCGTAGGCGGGCGGGCTCCAGCGGCAGCGCGGAGTCCCTGTTGCCCAGCAGCACGAAGGAGCGGGTGGCGACCTCGCGGGCGAGGGCGCGCCCGTCCAGCCCGGCGGGCAGGTCGGCGGGGGCCACCGCGGGCTCGGCGCCTTCGAGCAGGCCCACCCGGGCGGCCAGGCGCAGCACCCGGCGGGCCAGGCCGGTGACGACGTCCTCGGGGACGCGGCCGTCGCGGACGGCGTCCACGAGGTGGCCGCCGTAGACGGTGTTGGGGCCGGGCATGGCCACGTCCATCCCGGCCAGGGCGTCGGCGACGGTGTCGCGGGCGGCGGTCCAGTCCGAGACGATGAAGCCGTCGAAGCCCCACTCCTCGCGCAGCACGGCGTTGAGTTCGGCGTGCTCGGTCAGGGTGACGCCGTTGACCTTGTTGTAGGAGGCCATGACGCCCCAGGGGTGCGCCTTGGCGACGATGTGCTCGAACGGGGCGAGGTAGATCTCGCGCAGGGTGCGCTCGTCGGCGCGGACGTCGACGGTGTAGCGGTCGGTCTCGGAGTCGTTGGCGACGAAGTGCTTGACGGTGGTGGCGACCCCGCCGTCCTGGACGCCCCGGACGTAGGCGGCGCCGATCTCGCCGGTGAGGAGCGGGTCCTCGGAGTAGGTCTCGAAGTGGCGGCCGCCCAGCGGGGAGCGGTGCATGTTCACGGCGGGGGCGAGCAGGACGTGGACGCCCTTGCGCCGGGCCTCCTGGGCGAGCAGGCGGCCGACGGTGCGGACGAGGCCGGGGTCCCAGGTGGCGGCGATGGCGGTGGGGCTGGGCAGCTGGATGGAGGGGTCGTCGGGGGTCCACTGCTCGCCGCGGACGCCGACGGGGCCGTCGGACATGACGAGGCGGCCCAGGCCGATGGCCGGGTTCGGGGGCAGGGCCCACAGGGATGTGCCGGACAGGAGGGCGACCTTGCCCTCCAGGTCGAGGGCGGCCAGGGCCTCCTCGACACGGCGTTCGCGGTCGGCGTCGGATGCGCGCATGGTGAACCTCCGAGGGTGGCGCACGGAATTTACCTACCGATCACTCGGCAAATTATGACCTTTAGGTTAAACGCTTAACTCAAGCTTGTGAAGCCCCCAACCCACCCGAGTCGGGACGGGCTAGCCTGGGACCCGATGAGCGAACAGACACCCGCCCCCGGCTCCGCCACCGGCCCTGCCCCCGCGACCGGCCCCGACCCCGCGGCGGACCCGGGCCCCGAGGCCGCCCCGGCGCCGCCCGCCCCGAGCGCACGCCGCGGCCGCGGCCGCCCGCCCGCCACCGCGCGCCGCGAACAGATCGTCACCGCCGCCCTGGAGGAGTTCGCCGAACACGGCTTCCACAACAGCTCCCTGGCCTCCGTCGCCGAGCGGGTCGGCCTCAGCCAGCAGGGGCTGCTGCACCACTTCCCCACCAAGGAGGCCCTGCTGGTCTCCGTGCTGCGCCGCCGCGACGAGATCGACGTGGCCGACTTCGGCGCCCTGGACGACCTCGACCACCTGCGCGACATCGTCGAGCGCAACACCGGCCGCCCCGGGGTGGTGCGGCTCTACGCCCTGCTCTCCGCCGAGGGCCTGGCCGAGGACCACCCCGCCCACGCCTACTTCACCGAACGCTTCGCCGACCTGCGCGGCCGGATCACCGCCGTCCTGCGCACCACCTACGGCGACCGCCTGCCCTCGGGGGCCACCCCCGAACAGGCGGCGGCCCTGCTCATCGCGGCGATGGACGGGCTCCAGCTCCAGTGGTCCTACGACCCCGAGGCCGTGGCCATGCCCGATTTGATGGCTCTGCTCACCGATGTCCTGCGTGGCGGGGGGACCCGGCCCGGCGCGGACTGACACCATGGGGCGCCATGGATCTCCTCTCACTGATGGCGGTACTCCTCGTCGGCATCGCGGTGGGCGTCGCGCTGGGCCTGCTCTGGGCCCGGGGGCAGAGCGCGCAGGCCCGGGCCGAGGCCGAGGCGGCCCGGGAGCGGGCCGAGTTCATGGAGGAGCGGCTGGCCGAACGCTTCCGGGCGCTGTCCGCCCAGGCCCTGGACCAGACCAACCGCAGCTTCCTGGAACTGGCCGAGGGACGGCTGCGCGCGGTCGGCACACAGGCCGGGCACGACCTGGACGAGCGGCGCCGGGCTGTGGAGCGCATGGTGGAGCCGCTGACCGAGATGCTGGACCGGGTCGAACGCCAGCTGCGCGAGGCCGACGCGGGCCGGGCGGCCGCGCACGCGGAGCTGTCCAAGCAGGTGGAGTTCGTGCGCGAGGGCTCCGAGCGGCTGCGCGACCAGACGCAGGCGCTGGTGACGGCGCTGCGCCGCCCCGAGGCGCGGGGCCGCTGGGGCGAGGTGCAGCTGCGCCGGGTGGCGGAGCTGGCGGGTATGAGCGCGTACTGCGACTTCGAGGAGCAGGTGGCGGTGGAGGACGGGGCGCGCCGCCCGGACATGGTGGTGCGCCTGGCCGGGGGCAAGAACATCGTCGTGGACTCCAAGGTGCCGCTGTCGGCGTACCTGGACGCGGTGGCCGCCCAGGGCGAGGAGCAGGTGCGCGATCGGCTGCGCGCGCACTCGCGGCACCTGCGCACGCACGTGGACCAGTTGGCGGGCAAGGCGTACTGGTCGGCGCTGAGCCCGTCTCCGGAGTTCGTGGTGCTGTTCATCCCGGGTGAGGCGTTCCTGGCCCCGGCGCTGGAGCACGACCCGGCGCTGCTGGAGTACGCGATGGGCAGGCGGGTGCACATCGCGACGCCCACCACGCTGATCTCGCTGCTGCGCACGGCGCAGTACGCCTGGCAGCAGGAGGCTTTGAGCCGCAACGCGCGGGAGGTGTTCGAGCTGGGCAAGCAGCTGCACGCGCGGCTGTCCACCCTGGGCGGGCACGTGGAGGGGCTGGGCCGGGCGCTGTCGCGGACGGTGTCGGCCTACAACCAGACGGTGGGGTCGCTGGAGAACCGGGTGCTGGTGACGGCCCGCCGGTTCGGGGAGCTGGGCCTGGTGGACGGCGACCTGGAGCGGCCGCGGGGGGTGGAGGAGACGCCCCGGACGGTCGCGGCGCCGGAGCTGGCCGAGGAGAGCGCCATTCGGCTGACAAATAACGGTCACAACGGCACGACCTAAAAACGGAGATCCACCCCCGGGCGGGCCGGAATGGCCTCCCCCGGCCGAAAGAAATCCACTTCAGGGCACCCCCGGCGACCCGCGGGACGAATGCGGACACTTCATCTGCGAACCGAGTGAACCGCGGTACCCCATCCCGGTGTCCAACGGGAGGAAGGCGTGTTCGGTGCGGATGGGGCAAGTGGACGAAATGACGACACGTTCCCCGGAAAAGACACCGAACGCTCACGAGAAGTGACACACTAAACACTGTGAGTAACACACTTGGGAGGCGCACGGCCATGCCCCCGCGAAAGACGGACGGCCCGGAACCCGGGCGGGCGCCGTACTTCGTGCGGCCCGACGGCCGTGCCCGCAACGAGCCGAAGACCAGGAAGCCCGCGCCCACCCGCGCCGCAGCCCGCCCCGCCGGGCCCCCCGGCAATGCCACGGGCGGCGTCACCGGACCGCGGCCGACAGCCACACGCACCCGCCCGAACGCGGGCGCCGCACGGCTCACCGGCCGCGGCGGCGTCCTCGTCATCGCCCTGTTCAGCGTCACCGGCACGGCGATCGCCCACCTGGCCGAACTGCCGGCGGCCCCGGGCATCGCCTTCACCCTCGCCTGCCTGCTGACGGTGTCGCTGGTCCGGCCGAGCGACCTGCTGTCACTCTCGGTGAGCCCGCCCATCGCGTTCTTCGTCGCGGTCGTCGCCACGGAGAGTGTCCTCGCCCTGGGCAACGAGGGCTTCGCCCGGGTGCTCCTCCTCGCCCTGGCCTCCCGCCTGGCCCAGGTCGCCCCCTGGCTGTTCCTGGGCACGGCGCTGGTCCTGGTCGTCGGGGTGTTCCGGGGGCTGCCCGGCAACCTGCGCGCCCTGGGCGACGAGCTCAACGGCCGCAAGTGACCCGGGGCCGCCCCGGCCCCGGATCCCCTCCCCCGTCCCCGCGGCCGACCTGTGCGGCCGGTGGCCCCGCCCCCTGGAGGCCCACCCCCTAGAAGGGGGTGTCGGCGTCCTCGGGGGCGTCGTCGTTCCCGCGTTCGTCCATGGCGGCGGCCATGGTGGCGCGGGCGCCCTCCAGCCAGCGCTCGCAGATGCGGGCCAGCTCCTCGCCCCGCTCCCACAGGGCCAGGGACTCCTTGAGGCTCAGTCCGCCCGACTCCAGCCGGCGCACCACGGTGTTGAGCTCCTCGCGGCTCTCCTCGTAGCTCAGCTCGGGCTCGGCGGTGTCGGCGGCCTGGGCCGCGGCCTTCTTCGCCATGTCTACTCTTCTCCTTCGGTGCTGCCCGCGGTCTCGGGCTCGGTCTCGACGGCGTCCACGGTGACGGCCAGGCCGTCCTCGGCGAAGCGCACGCGCAGGGTCTCGCCCAGGTCGGGTTCGGCCGCCGAACGCACCACCGAGCCGTCGGCGCGCTGCACGATCGCGTAGCCGCGGGCCAGGGTGGTGGCCGGGGACAGGGCGTGCAGGCGGGCCCGGGTGTGGCCCAGGTTCTCGGCGGCGCGGTCCAGGGACACCGCGAGGTTGCGCCGGGAGCGCTCGCGCAGGTCCAGGACCTGTTCGGTGAGGCGGTCGATCTCGCGGACCGGGTCGGCCAGCGCCGGGCGGGAGCGCATCGAGGCCAGCCAGGCGGTCTCGCGCTCCAGCGCGCCGGTGAGGACCCGGCGGCCGCGGTCGCGGAGCTGGCGGATGATCTCCAGCTGCTCGCCCACGTCCGGGACGGTCTTCTTGGCCGCGTCGGTGGGGGTGGAGGCGCGCAGGTCGGCGACGTAGTCCAGCAGCGGGGCGTCCTGCTCGTGGCCGATGGCGCTGACCACCGGGGTCCGTGCGGCGGCGACCGCGCGGACCATGGCCTCGTCGGAGAACGGCAGCAGGTCCTCCAGGGAGCCGCCGCCGCGGGCGATGACGATGACGTCCACCTCGGGGCGGGAGTCGAGGTCCTTGAGCGCGTCGACCACCTCGCGGACGGCGCGGTCGCCCTGGACGGCGACCTGGCGCACCTCGAAGCGCACGGCGGGCCAGCGGCGGCGGCTGTTCTCCAGGACGTCGCGCTCGGCCGCGGAGTCGCGCCCGCAGATCAGGCCGACGGTGCCGGGCAGGAACGGCAGCGGGCGCTTGCGCTCGGGGGCGAACAGCCCCTCGGACTGGAGGGTGCGGCGCAGCTGCTCCAGGCGGGCCAGCAGCTCGCCCAGGCCGACGTGGCGGATCTCCAGGGCGCGCAGCGAGAAGGTGCCGCGCACCTCGTAGAAGTCGGGTTTGGCGTGCACGACGACCCGGGCGCCCGCCTCCGGCGGGGGCTGCTGGGCGTCCAGGACGGACGTCTGGCAGACCACCCGCACCGAGACGTTGGCGACCGGGTCGCGCAGGGTGATGTAGGCCATGCGGCCGCGCCGGTTCAGCTCGGCGATCTGGCCCTCGACCCAGATGCGGCCCAGCCGGCCGATCCAGCCGCCGACGGCGTTGAGGACCACGCGGACCGGCTGCGGCGTCTCGGGGGAACTCTCCATGCCCATGACACCCGAGCCTAGGCCAGGGGTGCGACGGTTCCCCCGAGGCTCGGGCGCCCGGCGGGGTTCTGGAGGCCCGAAGGAGGTGTCTTCGAGGAAAGGCCTGTGGCCGCAGGCCGTCCGTTGAGGGCGGTGGTGGGCGGCGGGCGGGAGGAGCGGAGGCTCGAAGAAGCACGGATTACGGGGTGGCGTCGCCGCCGGAGGAGACGGAGTTGTTGCTGCCCAGGTCGGTGACGCCGGGGTCGCCGGAGGCGTAGTGGACGGTGTTGTCCGCGCCGATGACGTTGATGGAGTCGGCGGAGCCGATGTGCACGGTCAGGTTGCTGCCCGCGACGGTGACGGTGGTGCAGGCGCCGTTGAGGACGACCGTGGCGTCGCTGGAGGCGATGTTGACGGCGCGGCCCGCGCAGTCCTCGGTGAGGCCGCCGCCGGTGACGTTGAGGACCTGGTCGCCGCCGACGCCCACGCCGCCCTCGCCGTCGATGCTGATGCCGCCGTCGCCGTTGCCGATGTCGACGCCGCCCTCGCCGTCCACGGAGACGCCGTTCTCCCCGTCCTGGAGGCTCACGCCGTCGGGGTCGACGGACACGTCCTGGCCGCCGGGGAGGGTGAAGGAGCAGCCGGTGAGCCCGAAGGCCGCGGCCGTGACGAGCACGGCGGCCAGCCGGGCCGGGGTGCGGGTGGCGGTGGCGGTCATGGAGGTGGGCCTTTCCGACGGGGAACGGTGGTGTCTCTCACCGGATGTGACGCTCCGGACGCCGTCCGGGTTCCCCGGAACGCCGACGGGGCCGCCGTCGCCGGCGGCCCCGTCGGTCCCCGGGCCGCGCCCGGATCCCCCGTTCGGGCACGGTGTACGGGGGGTCCGGGATCAGGAGTCGGTGTCCTCCAGCTTGGCGATCCGGTTGTCGTACATCTTGATGAACTCGGCGCGGCCCTGGTGGGCGACCTCGTAGGCGCGCAGGTCGCGGACCTGCTCCACGGTGAGCTTGCGCAGCCGGGCCCGGACCGAGGGGAGGGTGAGCTCGTCGTAGGTGGGGACGGCCAGGTCCTCGGCGGCGGGCGCGTTCTCCTTGCGGACCTTCTCCAGGACCTCGGAGTCGGCGACCTCGGTCTTGGCCTCGGCCACCGCGATCTCCTCGGCGATGGACTCGCCGCTGTCGGGCAGGTCGGCGGTGGCGGGCGTGGTCTCCTCCACGGCCTCCTCGACCACGACCTCCTCGACGACGGTCTCCTCGACCGCGGCGGCGGGCTCCTCGGCGGGCTCCTCCGCCTTGGCCTCCTCGGCCTCCTCGGCCTTCGCCTCGGTGGTCTCCTCGACCGCGGGCTCGGCGGCCGGCGCCTTCTCCTCGGTCTTCGCCGGAGCGGCGGCGGTCTCCTCGGCGGCGGGCGCCGGGGCGGCGACCGTCTCCTTGCGCCCGAAAAGGCCCTTGAACAGGGTCACGACTTTCGTGGCGAACGTCGGGTTCGACATGGGGCGGGGGCTCCTGATTGCTCTCGGCGGTGCGGATCGCACCCCGCGATCCGGCCGGGCCGGTAGAGGGCGAACCGCCTATAACACATTGCGATGGTGAACCAGGATAGAGGAGGGAAGAACACCATGAGCAGGGGATAAGTGAACGATTTCGCCACTTCGCAGCGGAACTGGATGCGGCTCGTTGCGATACCGTCACCTTGAACCCGGGACGCGGCCCTCACGGCGCCGTCCGGGTCCCCTCCCCCGGTCCGGAACGTGCGCTTCGCCACGCCGCGCGGCGCACCCGCGCACCACACCTAGGATGTATTGCATGACAGCGACGACCACCGCCACCAAGCAACGCCGCGTGCTGCTCGCCAACCCCCGGGGTTACTGCGCCGGTGTGGACCGCGCGGTCATCACCGTCGAGAAGGCCCTGGAGCAGTACGGCGCCCCCATCTACGTCCGCAAGCAGATCGTGCACAACACGCACGTCGTGCGGACGCTGGAGGAGCGCGGCGCCATCTTCGTCGAGGAGACCGACGAGGTGCCCGAGGGCGCGATCGTGGTGTTCTCCGCGCACGGTGTCTCCCCGGCCGTCCACGCCGAGGCCGCCGACCGCAGCCTCAAGACGATCGACGCCACCTGCCCGCTGGTGACCAAGGTCCACAAGGAGGCCAAGCGCTTCGCGGCCGAGGACCGGGACATCGTCCTCATCGGCCACATCGGCCACGAGGAGGTCGAGGGCACCAGCGGCGAGGCCCCCGAGCACATCCAGATCGTGGAGAGCCCGGACGAGGTCGACAAGCTCAACGTGCGCAACCCGGACAACGTGTCCTGGCTGTCGCAGACCACCCTGTCGGTGGACGAGACCAACGAGACCGTCGACGCCCTGCGCCGCAAGTTCCCGAACCTGCTCGACCCGCCCAGCGACGACATCTGCTACGCCACCACCAACCGCCAGGTCGCCGTCAAGACGATGGCGCCCGAGTGCGAGCTGGTCATCGTGGTGGGCTCGGACAACTCCTCGAACTCGGTGCGCCTGGTCGAGGTGGCCCTGGCCGCCGGGGCCGACGCCTCCTACCTCATCGACAACGCCTCCCTCCTCAAGGAGGAGTGGCTGGAGGGCGTCACCACCGTGGGCGTCACCAGCGGCGCCTCGGTGCCCGAGATCCTGGTCCGGGAGCTGCTCGACCGCCTGTCCGGGTACGGCTACGGCGACGTGTCCCTGGTGACCACCGCCGACGAGACGCTGACCTTCTCGCTGCCCAAGGAGCTGCGCCAGGACCTGCGCGCCCGGTAGCAACGAAGTCCCCGAACACGTCGAGGGCCCCGGACCGCACGGTCCGGGGCCCTCACCCATGTGGTTCGGGAAGTACGGGGTCAGGTGCCGTCGGCGTCCGTCTCCAGCCCGCCGGCGAAGTACTCCAGCTCCTCCAGGTCGGCCGGACCGGCCACGACCAGCGTGTACCCGTCCTCGCGCAGCACCAGGGCCGACCAGTCCCGCGACTCGTGGTGCTCCCACTCCCGGCCGTCGACCGCGACCGTGCCGGCCGCCTCGGCGCCCTTGCCCCGGGCCGCCACCACCGCGTCGGGGTCGCCGTCGCTCTGGGTGAACATCACGTGGCTGTCGGCGGCGGTGGCGAATCCCACGCTCCACTCGACCGGCCCGGCGGTCTCCAGGGTCGAGCTGGTGGGCGTCCACCCCTGCTCGGTGAGGTCCTCGGCGGGCATCGTCACCGGGTAGTCGGCGGCCTCGCGCAGCACCTCGGCCTCGGGCCGGAAGTCCACGGACGGGATGTTCTCCCCCGAGCGCGTGGAGACCACGAACGCCAGCGCCAGAACGATGGCGATGATGATGCCCAGGGAGATGGCGTAGTTCTTGAAGGTCGCGCTGGACCGGCTGTACTCACTCATGACGCTTCCAGCTTGCCCCAGGTCGCGGCCCGCCCCGACCCGGGGTGCGGTTACCGTCCCGGCCGGCCCGCGCACCGGCCCCGCGCGTCGGCCCCGGTCAGCCGTCCTCGCGGCGCAGCGGCTGGAGCTGGTCGAGCAGCCGGGTGATGTCGTCGGCCAGCCGCAGCGAGTCGGCGTCGTCGCGGTTGACCACCTCGGCCACGGCCAGCAGCATCGCGCCGCTCACCACGATCAGCAGCGCCTCCTCCACCGGCTCGTCGGCCTTGCGGTACAGGGCGACGTTGCGGTCCGTCCACTGGGTGAGCCGCGCCCGCAGCTGGTACTCGAACCCGGGCGGGCCGTCACCGCTGAAGAACAGGCGTGTGGTCTCCCTCTCCTCGATGCAGCCGAGCAGGTAGGCGCGGGCGGCGATGTTCATCAGCCGGGTGGGGTCGCTCTCCCCGCGGGCCCGCGCGTCCACCACCGCCTGGTGCGTGCGCTCCTGCTGGCGCTGCTGGAACTCCTCGTACAGGGCGAGGTAGAGGTCGGCCTTGCCGGTGAAGTGGTGGTAGAGGCTGCCCACACTCGCACCGGCGACGGCCACGACCTCGCTGACCCCGGCCTTGGCGAAGCCCACCGTGCGGAACACCTGGGCGGCGGCCTTGAGCAGCGCGGTGCGCGTCGCCGCACCGCGCGGCGAGACCCGTGCGGGACGGTCCGTCTTTTCCACTGTCATGCCTCACTCCTGTCCGGATCACGCCAGGGTAGCCCTTGCGCTTCCGAGCGGACACGGGAGCGTGCCCACCGAGGTGACCGATCGTGCCGGGTGGCTACCCTGAGAAGTGAATCCCACCCCGTACTCCGACGGAAGGCACCTTCCCATGTCACAGGCCGGCGGTCCCACCGCGCCCGACCGCAACCTCGCCCTCGAACTGGTCCGGGTGACCGAGACCGCGGCGCTGGCGGCCGCCCGCTGGGTCGGCAAGGGCGACAAGAACGGCGCCGACGGTGCGGCGGTGCGCGGTATGCGTCACATGATCAGCACCGTGTCGATGAACGGCACCGTGGTGATCGGCGAGGGCGAGAAGGACAACGCCCCGATGCTGTACAACGGCGAGCGCGTCGGCGACGGCGGCGGGCAGGACTGGGACGTGGCGGTCGACCCGATCGACGGCACCACCCTGACCGCCATGGGCATGCCGAACGCGATCGCCGTCATCGCGCTGAGCCCGCGCGGCTCGATGTTCGACCCGTCCGCGGTGTTCTACATGGAGAAGCTGGCCGCCGGCCCGGAGGCCGCCGACGTGGTGGACATCGCCGCGCCCGTGGCCGACAACATCCGCGCGGTGGCGCGCGCCAAGGGCAAGTCGCCGCAGGATGTGACGGTCGTCATCCTCAACCGTCCGCGCCACGAGCAGATCGTCAAGGAGGTCCGCGACGCGGGCGCCCGGATCAAGTTCATCAGCGACGGCGACGTGGCGGGCGCGATCATGGCGGCCCGCGCCGGGACCGGTGTCGACCTGCTGCTGGGTATCGGCGGCACCCCCGAGGGCATCATCACGGCCTGCGCGATGAAGTGTCTGGGCGGTGTCATCCAGGGCCGCCTGTGGCCCAAGGACGACGCCGAGCGGGCCAAGGCGATCGAGGCCGGGCACGACCTGGACCGGGTGCTGTACACCGATGACCTGGTCTCCTCCGACGACGTGTTCTTCGCGGCGACCGGTATCACCGACGGCGAGCTGCTCGGCGGCGTGCGCTACGAGTCCTCGCGGGTCACCACCGACTCGCTGGTGATGCGCGGCCGCAGCGGCACCGTCCGCCAGGTGCTCAGCGAGCACCGGCTGAGCAAGCTGTCGTCCTACAGCGGCGTGGACCTGACCTCCGCCCCGCAGATCTAGTCGCGGCCCCATCCCCCGGCGGGTGGTCGGCGGGCGGGCCCCGGAGCCCCGTCACGCCGGCCACCCGTGTCACGTGCCGCGTTCGGGAGTTCACGCTCCCCGGTGAGAACCACGGTGGGGGGATGCGGCATCTGAAAGTTCGTTGACAGCGCGGACACCGCGCCTGTGAGAAATCCCGTCGGAGGTCCGATGTCCTACCCCGATCCCCACCGGCAGCCCCAGTGGCAGCCGCCGCACCAGCCCGGGGCCCCCGTCCCCGGGCAGCCTCCGATGCCCGGTGCCGTGCCCCCCGGTGTGCCCGGCCAGCACTACGCCGCCCCCGGCGGCCCCGGCTACCCCGGTGGTCCCGGTTACCCCGGCGGCCCGGGCGGCCCCGGTGGTCCGGGCTTCCCCGGCGGCCCGGTGCCGCCCGCCCCCCGCAAGCGCAACCGCTGGCTCATCCCGGCCGCGGCCGGCACCGCCGTCGTGGTGATGGCCGGAACCGTGTGGGCCACCGTGTCCCTGGTCGCCTTCGGCGGCCCGCAGCCGGAGGAGGTGCTCCCCGGCAACTCCGTCGCGTTCGGCAAGATCGACCTGGCGATCAACGGGTCGCAGGCGATCGAGCTGCTGGAGTTCGTCGAGCGGCTCCCCGCCGAGATCACCGAGGAGACCGGCAGCCCCGACGGGGACATGACCGAGTTCTTCGCCGAGACGTTCGTCGAGGCGTTCCCCGAGAGCTCCCCGAGCCAGAGCCGGGTCGAGGAGTGGATCGGCCAGCGTGTGGGCTTCTCGGTGTGGCCCGCCTCCGGTGAGGCCGAACTCGAAGAGGGTTCCGGGATCGCCCTCGCCATCGCCCTGGCCGTGGAGAACCCGCGCATGGCCGAGGAGGACTTCGCGGACATCGCCGCCGAGGAAGGGGACATCCACTACTCGGTGGACGGCGACTACGTCGTCTTCACCTACTCCCAGGCCGCCCTGACCGATCTGGAGGACCAGATCCGGGAGCACGGCTCGCTGGCCGACTCCGCCGTCTTCTCCGGGGACATCGCGGGCGTCCCCGACGGCAGCCTGGCCGTGGCCTGGGCCGACCTGGGCGCGGCCATGGAGATCGAGTCGGTCGCCAACGAGTTCTCGGCGGACCTGAGCATGGAGCCCACCGACTTCTCCGGCCGGGCGACCGCGTCGGTGCGCGTGGACGGCGAGTACCTGGAGGCGCGGATGGACGCCTTCGCGTTCGAGGTCAACGAGGCCGACCTGTCGTGGCTGGCGGAGACGCCCGGTGAGAGCGTGGCGGCGCTGGGCTCGCTGCCGGACAACACGGTGATGGCCCTGGGCGCCAGCGGGCTCGACCAGGCGCTGATCGACGCCTACAACAACGACGAGATCCCGTTCTTCAGCAGCTCCGGCGAGCAGCAGGAGTTCGAGCGCGAGTTCAACGGCATGGGCGTCTCCATGCCGGAGGGCTTCAGCGACCTGCTGGGCTCCTCGACGGCGTTCGGCATCACCGAGATCAGCCTGGACGACTTCTTCGGCGGCTACGGCGGCAGCGAGCAGTTCTCGTTCCAGTACCGGGCCGTGGGCGGTGACCAGACCGTCATCGGCGACTTCGTCGAGGCCATGGTCACCGACCCGTACGCCACTCCCCCGGGCGTCTCCTCCGACGGCGACGCGGTGGTCGTGGCCCAGGGCAGCAGCGGTACCGGCCGCCTGGCCGACGACGCCGTCTTCCAGCAGACCATGCAGGAGATGGACGACGCCGTCCTGGCCGGGTACTTCGACATGCGCCAGGTGCTGACGACGAGCGACGTGGAGAACCCCGATGAGTGGGGCGCGTTCGGTCTGGCGCTGAGCGTCACCGAGGAGGGGCAGCGCAGCAGCCTTGAGCTGCGCTGGGCTCCCAGCGCGGGCTGACCCGGAGCACACGGGACAGGGGAGGGGGGAGCGGCCGAGCGGCCGCTCCCCCCTCCTCATTCCTTTTGTCCTTTTCGCCTGCCGGCGTCAGGTGACCACGCGGCGGCGCATCTGCGACCCCGCGAGGAACCACATGAGCACGATGAACGCCGCCAGCACCCCGACGTGCAGCAGTGCCGCCCCGCCGGTCAGGCCGCCGAACACCGACCCGCGGATGAGCTCCACCGCGTGGTAGAGCGGGTTGACCATCGCCACGCCCTGCACCCACTCCGGCAGCTCGGTGAGCGGGAAGAAGGTGCCCGCCACCAGGAACAGCGGCGTGAACAGGCCGCTGAACACGTAGTCCATGGACCGCACCGAGTTGATCACCGCCGAGATCCAGATCCCGAACAGGGCGAAGGCGAACCCGGCGAAGAAAGCGATGAACGGCACCAGCAGGCCGCCCCAGCCGGGCCGCAGCCCGAACCCCATGGCGACCAGCAGCGGCACGCACCCGTACACGCCCGAGCGCATCGCCAGCCACAGGGCCTCGCCGGTGACCAGTTCGCGCACATCGACGGGGGCGGCGAGGATGCCCTCGTAGGTGTGCAGGAACCGGCGCTTGATGAAGGTGTTGATGACGGCCGGCATCATCGACTGGAACATCACCGACACCGCGACGATGCCGGTGCCCAGGAAGTCGATGTAGCTGAAGCCCGCCAGGGTCCCGATGAGGGCGCCCATCCCGAACCCGAAGCAGAGCAGGTACAGGGTGGGCTCGACGATGGCGGCGAACGTGGTGGCCCGCCAGGACCGCCCGTACAGGATCCACTCACGGGCGACGACGCCCAGGACGGCGTCGGCCTCGAACCGGCCGGGCCGGGCGTGCTCGGCGGGGCGGGCGTCCTCCCGGTCGCGCAGCCGCCGCGCGTCGGTGCGGTCGATGCTCATTCCACGCTCTCCCCGGTCAGGGTGACGAACACGTCCTCCAGGTTGCTCGCGCGGCGCAGCGGCACGGCGAGCCGGTCCCGGAGCGACTGCGGCAGCTCCTCGGCGCGCAGCACCGACACGGTGGTGCCGGTGCGGCGGGTGGTGAAGCCGTGGCTTCTGATGCGTGCCTCCAGGGCGTCGATGCCCTCCCCGTCGTCGGGGAGGTACTCCTCCACGGTGGTGCCCGCGTACTTGGCGACCAGGTCCGCGGGGGTGCCGCGTTCGATGATGCGGCCGGCGGCCATCAGGGCGACCTCGTCGGAGAGGCGTTCGGCCTCCTCGATGTAGTGGGTGGACATGAGCACCGTGGCGCCCTCCTGGCGCAGCGCGTCGATGACGCCCCACAGGTCCTGGCGGACCTGGGGGTCCAGGCCGACGGTGGGTTCGTCCATGAGGACCAGCTCGGGCCGGTGCAGCAGGGCGCGGACGATGAGGAGCCGGCGCCGCATGCCGCCGGACAGGTCCTCCACGACGGTGTCGCCGCGGTCGGAGAGCTGGGCGATGCGCATGGCCCGCTCGATGGCCTCGCGCCGCCGGGCGCGGGGCACCCGGTACAGGAACGAGAACATCCGCAGGTTCTGCTCGACGGTGAGCTCCTCGTCGAGGTTGTCGTGCTGGGGCACCACGCCCATGCGGGCGCGCGCCCACTTGGACTCCGCGGGGATCGTGTGGCCGAGGATGCGGATCTCGCCCTCGTCGGCCATGGACTGGGCGGTCAGCATCTTCATCGTCGTCGACTTGCCGGCGCCGTTGGGGCCGAGCAGGCCCAGGACGACGCCTTGGGGAACCTCCAGGTCGAGGCCGTCGACCGCGGTGAAGGATCCGAAACGCTTGACGACTCCGCGAAGGTGCAGAGCGGGGACGTCCGCGGCGGCTGGGGCCGCCACGCGGTCCGGGGCGTGGAGACCGGGTTCGGAAGAGGTCATGGGGCCCACGGTAGGACGCGGGTACGACGAAAATCCACGGGTTTTACGCGCCGCCGGGGACCCGGTGCCCGAAAAGAGGGACCCGGGGTCGGATGGAACGCCGAAGTGGCACGGGGCGCTGACGGGAGCCTGTTTTCGGACAATGGCTCCGGCGCCCGAGGTTCGTGGATTCTCCCCCTTTCGGGATGCGGAAGGCCAGGTGGCAGGCCTTTTCACACCAACCGGAAAGGAACCTTACTGTTGCCGGAAGCGCTCGTCAAACGTCCAGGTCAACGGCTTTTATCAGGGAAAGTCTTCCTTTTCAGAAGGGTATCTGTATAGTCGCGTTCCATACCTTTCGGGCGGGCTGGAACCCCGGCCGCCCCGGCGATCGGGACTGTCCGAAAGGTGGTCCTCCAGCCCGGACGGCCGCGCGGGTTCGCGATCCGCGCGGCTCCCCCCGCTAGTCCACGCCTGAAGGAGACACCCCTTGAACATCGGACGCTTCCTGCGCTCCGCGGCGGCCCTGACCGCCGCACCCGTGGCCCTGGCCGGCCTGGCCGTCGCCCCGGCGAGCGCCCACGGCACCCTGGGCAACCCGATCAGCCGCGTCGCCGCGTGTTATCAAGAGGGCCCTGAACAGGTGTCCTCGGAGATGTGCGTGCGCCTGGTCCAGGAGAACGGCACCCAGCCGCTCTACGACTGGCACGAGGTCAACCTCGCCAACGCCGACGGCCGCCACCGGGAGATCATCCCGGACGGGCAGCTGTGCAGCGCGGGCCGCGACAAGTACTCGGCCCTGGACAACCCCGGGGCCTGGCAGAACACCGCGCTGCCCGCCGGGGGCTCGGAGTTCACCTTCGAGTACACCGCCGCCGTGCCCCACAAGGGCTACATCGAGTACTACGTCACCAGGGACGGCTGGGACCCGAACACCCCCCTGTCCTGGGACGACCTGGAGCCCGAGCCGTTCGCCGTGCACGACCAGCCGGTGGCCCAGAACGGGGTCTACTCCTACACCACGGCGCTGCCGCAGAAGAGCGGGCAGCACCTCATCTACACGATCTGGCAGCGCACCGACAGCCCCGAGGCCTTCTACACCTGCTCGGACGTGACCTTCGGCGGCGGGGCGGCCACCACCGCGCCCGCCTCCAACGGCGGCACCGACACCGGTGGGGCCGCCGAGGGCTTCGAGGTGAGCGAGGAGGAGCTGGCGGCCATCGACCACGGCGACCACGCCGCGGAGGAGGCCCCGGCCGAGGAGGAGGCCCCCGCCGAGGAGGTCGCGGCCGAGGAGTCCGCCCCGGCCGCCGACGAGGCCAAGGCCCCGCACGAGGCCCACGACGCCGCCGCACAGGCGGAGCTGCCCAAGACCGGCAGCGCGATCACCGGGCTCTTCGCCGCCGCGCTGGCCCTGATGGCCGCCGGCGCCGGGGCGCTGTGGCTGGCCCGCCGCCGCCAGCGCGCCTGATCCGACCGGCCGGACCCGCGGGTCCGGCCCATGATCAGGGCCGTCC
>NZ_JBJJBV010000136.1:0-17804 GCF_045446735.1 Nocardiopsis protaetiae | reverse complement strand
CCCGGCAGGCCCTCGGCCCCCTCCGGCGGGGGCCGAGGGCCCCGCGCAGGCCCCGGCCGAGGACGGAGGCGATCACCGCACGCGGAATGTGCCGGTCCGGGACCCCGAACAGGCACACCCCGGCGCCCCCGCGCCCCACCGCGTTGAGGGCGTCCCCCGGCCCCGGTCAGACGACGGTGAGGGGGAGCATCGGCCGCCCCTCCGCCGAGTCGTTGATCTGGATCTCGGTCCCCATGCTGGGGCACACCCCGCAGTCGTAGCAGGGGTTCCAGCGGCAGTCGTCGACCTCCAGCGACTCCTCCCCGTGCAGCGAGTCCTGCCAGTCCTGCCACAGCCACGAGCGGTCCAGTCCCGCGTCCAGGTGGTCCCAGGGCAGCACCTCGTCCTCGTCACGCTCGCGGACGGTGTACCAGTCGACGTCCACCGGGTACTCGGCCAGGCCGGCCTCGGCGGCCTTGGTCCACCGGTCGTAGGAGAAGTGCTCGCTCCAGCCGTCGAACCGGCCGCCCGAGCGCCACACCTCCTCGATGACCCGGCCCACCCGGCGGTCGCCGCGGGACAGCAGCCCCTCGATGATCGACGGCCGCCCCTCGTGGTAGCGCAGCCCGATGGCCTTGCCGTAGGTGCGGTCCGAGCGCAGCCGGTCGCGCAGCTTGCGCAGCCGGGCGTCCACCACCTCGTGCGAGGTCTGGCCCGCCCACTGGAACGGGGTCTGCGGCTTGGGCACGAACCCGCCGATCGAGACCGTGCAGCGGATGTCCCTGCGCCCGGTCACCTCGCGGCCGGTGCGGATGACCGTGGTGGCCAGGTCCGCGATGGCCAGCACGTCCTCATCCTCCTCGGTGGGCAGCCCGCACATGAAGTACAGCTTGACCTGCCGCCACCCCGCCGCGTAGGCGGCGGTGACGGTGCGGATGAGGTCCTCCTCGGTGACCATCTTGTTGATGACCCGGCGCATCCGCTCGCTGCCGCCCTCGGGGGCGAAGGTCAGCCCGGAGCGGCGCCCGTTGCGGGTGAGCTCGTTGGCGAGGTCGATGTTGAAGGCGTCCACCCGGGTGGAGGGCAGCGACAGCCCGGTGTTGGTGCCCTCGTAGCCGTCGGCCAGCTCCTTGGCGATGTCCTTGATCTGGCTGTGGTCGGCGCTGGACAGCGACAGCAGCCCCACCTCCTGGAACCCGGAGTTCTTCACCCCTTCCCGGACCATGGAAGTGACGGTCTCCTTGTTGCGCTCGCGCACCGGCCGGGTGATCATCCCGGCCTGGCAGAACCGGCAGCCGCGGGTGCAGCCGCGGAAGATCTCCACGCTGTAGCGCTCGTGCACCGACTCCGCGGTGGGCACGATCGGCTTCTTGGGGTAGGGCCACCGGTCCAGGTCCATGACGGTGTGCTTGAGGACGGTCTCGGGCACCCCGGGCCGGTTGGGCGTGTACGCGGCGATGCGCCCGTCCCCGTGGTAGTCCACGTCGTAGAAGCGCGGCACGTACACCCCGCCGGTGGCGGCCAGGCGCAGCAGCAGCCCGTCGCGCCCCCCGGGCCCGCCCTCCTCCTTGAACTCGCGGACGATCTCTGTGACGGCCAGGCTGATCTCCTCGCCATCGCCGAGCACCACCGCGTCCAGGAAGTCGGCCATGGGCTCGGGGTTGAACGCCGAGTGCCCCCCGGCCAGCACGATCGGGTGCCCCTCCCGCCGGTCCGCCGTGCGCAGCGGGATACCGGCCAGGTCCAGCGCGGTGAGCAGGTTGGTGTAGCCCATCTCGCTGGCGAAGCTGACCCCGATGAGGTCGAAGGCGCCCAGCGGCCGGTGGGCGTCCACGGTGAAGTGCGGCACCCCGTGCTCGCGCAGCAGGGCCTCCATGTCCGGCCAGACCGCGTACGCGCGCTCGGCCAGCACCCCCTCGCGCTCGTTGAGGACCTCGTACAGGATCTGCACGCCCTGGTTGGGCACGCCCACCTCGTAGGCGTCGGGGTACATCAGCGCCCAGCGCACCCGGGTGTCGTCCCACTCCTTGACGACGGAGTTGAGCTCACCGCCCACGTACTGGATGGGCTTGCCCACCCGTGCCAGCAGGGGCTCCAGTCGCGGAAAGAGGCTTTCGACGGTCATGGGTCTGGAGACTTTCGATCGACGGACGGGGACCAAGCTGCCCTTTCAGGCTACCGGCGCCGCCGCTCCCGGCCCGGGTTTTCCACAGGCTCTCTTCGAACCCCGGCATCTCCTCCGCCCCGGGCCCTACTCGAACCCCCGGTCCCGGGAGTTCACCCCGAGCACCAGCCCCAGCGCCAGCAGGTTGGCCAGCAGCGCCGTACCGCCGTAGGACACGAACGGCAGCGGCAGCCCGGTCACCGGGACAATCCCCAGCCCCATCCCGATGTTGATGAAGGTCTGGAACCCGAACCAGGACGCCACCCCCACGCACAGCAGCCGCGGGTAGGGCTGGTCGCAGCCCAGGGCGATGCGCAGGATCCGCCACAGGATCACCGCGAACAGGCCGATGACCAGCCCGGCCCCGACGAACCCCAGCTCCTCCCCGGCGACCGTGAAGATGAAGTCGGTGTGCTGCTCGGGCACGAACCGGCCGTGCGTCTGCTCCCCCTTGAACAGCCCGGTCCCGTCGAACCCGCCCGACCCGACGGCGATGAGCGCCTGGTTGGAGTTGTACCCGGCGCCCTGCGGGTCCGCCGACGGGTCCACCAGCGTCGCGATGCGGTCCAGCTGGTAGGGCTCCAGCATGTCGAACCACCACACACAGAACCCGGCCACCACCCCGGACAGCAGCATCCCGGCCACCCAGAACACCGGCGCCCCGGACAGGGTCAGCATCCCCAGGAAGATGACCCCCAGCACCAGCGTGGTCCCCAGGTCCGGCTGGAGCATGACCAGGGAGAGCGGCACCGCGAGCGCCAGCAGGCAGAACAGCACGTCCCGGGTCATCGGCCGGGTCTCGCCGTCGCGGGGCTCCCCCAGCAGGGTGGCCAGCACCAGGATGAGGCCCACCTTGGCCAGCTCACTGGGCTGGAACTGGAAGCCGCCCACCACGATCCACCCGCGCGAGCCGTTGATGACGGCGCCCAGCGGTGTCAGCACCAGGATCAGCGCGACGACGGTGACGACGAAGACGATGGGCGCGTACGCGCGGACCGTCCGGTAGTCGACGGCGGCCACGGCCAGGCACACCGCCCAGCCCACGGCCAGGTGGGCCAGGTGTTTGCGCAGGTGCTCGGTGGAGTCCAGCGGGTTCCCGCCGTCACCGGGCTGGGTGGCCGACCACACCAGCAGGCAGCCGATCGCGCACAGCGCGGCCACCGCCGCCATCAGGACCCAGTCCAGCCGGCGGGCGGCGCCCGCGGCGGTCACCGCGGTGCGGCCCAGGTCGAGCCCGCGCGGGGCGTGTACGGTCATGCGTCACCGGTCCAATACGTCGATCACGGCCATCGGTCACCGGTCCAGCGGGTCGATGGAGCCGTCGGGCCGCACCACGGGCAGGTCGGCGCGGGGCTTGCCGCCGGGCAGGGCCGGCTCGTCGAAGTCCCCGAACCCGTAGATGCCCTCGTAGATCTTGCGGGCGATGGGCGCCGAGGTGGCGCCACCGGTACCGCCCTGGGAGACGAACACGACGACGGCGAACTGCGGGTCGTCGGCGGGCGCGTAGGACACGAACCAGGACGACACCTGCCGGTTCTGGCCGTCGGCGCTACCGGTCTTGCCCGCGACGGACACCTTGTCCTGCGGGAAGTCCCCGAAGGCGCCGCCGCCGGTACCGGTCTTGGTGACCTCCTCCAGGGCGTCCTGGAGGTAGCGGATGGTCTCGTCCTTCACCGGCACCTTCCCGGCGACGACCGGCTCGATCTCCTCCACGACGCTGCCGTCGGCGGAGACGAGCGCCCGCGCCACCCGGGGCTCGTACACGGTGCCGCCGTTGGCGATGGCGGCGTAGGCGCGCACCAGCTGGAGCGGGCTGACGAGCACGTCGCCCTGGCCGATCGCGAAGCTGACGGCCTCACCGGCCCGCCACTGGAACCCCTCCACGCACTGCTCGTAGGCCAGGAGCTTGAGGTAGGAGGCGTGCGACGGGTTGGTCTTGGCGATCTCGGGGTAGCCCTCCTCGCCGCGGCGGCAGTTGGTCTCCCGGGTCTCCTCCCAGAAGGTGCGCTTCCACTCGCGGTCGGGGATGCGCCCGCTGGTCTCGTAGGGCAGGTCGATGCCGGTGGGGGAGCCGAACCCGTATCCGCGGGCCATCGCGGCCATGGCCTCCTTGGGCTCGCCCTCGGGTTCGAGGCCGCCGTCCTTGAGCCAGAGCTGGTAGCCGAAGTTGTAGAAGATCGTGTTGCAGGAGACCACGATGGCCCGGTGCAGGTCGATGGTGCCGTGCCCGCCGCCCGCGTAGTTCTCGTAGTTCTGTCCGGCGATGTTGACCGACCCGGGGCAGGCGTAGGTGCTGCGCAGGGAGTAGCCGTTCTCGACGGCGGCCGACAGCGACGACACCTTGAACGTGGAGCCGGGCGGGTACTGGCCCTGGACGGCGCGCGATAGCAGAGGTTCCCCGGCCTCGGCGCTGAGCAGTTCGTCGAAGGTCTTCTGGTCGATGCCGCCCTGCCAGATGGCGGGGTCGTAGGTGGGCAGGCTGGCCATGGCGACGATGCCGCCGTTGCGCACGTCCATGACGATGGCGGCACCGGAGTCGGCCTTGTACCGGGGGCGGGCGCCCCGCATGCCCTCGGCGAGCGCCTCCTCGACGATCTTCTGCACGCCCATGTCCAGGTGGGTGACGATGTGCATCCCGGCCTCGGGCGGCTGGTCGGAGATGACGTCCATGACCTCGCCGTGGTTGTTCACGCCCAGGGTGCGCACGCCGGCGGTGCCGCGCAGCTGCGAGTCGTAGACGGCCTCCAGGCCGTCGCGGCCGACCTGGTCGATGCCGGTGAACTGGGTGCGCAGCTCCTCGCGGGCCTCCAGCTCCTCCTGGGTGACGGGCTGGAGGTAGCCGAGGATCTGCCCGGCCCGGGCGCCGTTGGGGTATTCGCGGACGGCGTGGGCCTGGGCGGTGATGCCGGGGAAGTCGTCGGAGCTCTCCATGATCTGCAGGGCGATGGACGGCTCGATGTCCTCGGCCAGGGTGACGGGCTGGTAGGGGGAGCCGGGCCAGCAGGGCCGCTCCACCTCGGGTCCGCACAGGCGCATGCGCTGCTGGAGTTCCGCCGTCGGGACGTCGAGGACCTCGGAGAGGTCGGACAGGACCTGTTCGCCGCCGTCGGGCATGCCCATGAGCTCGTGGTAGTCGGCGGAGACGACGAGTTCGGTGCGGTTGGCGACCATGGGGCGGCCGGTGGCGTCGAGGATCTGGCCGCGGGTGGCGGGCACGACGAGCCGCTGGTGGTGGTTGGCGACGGCCAGGTCCCGGTAGTGGTCGGCCATCGGGATCTGGAGGTACCACAGGCGTGCGCCCAGGACGGCGAACAGGGCGACGACGACGATCTGGGCGAGGACGAGGCCGGCCCGGCCCAGGCGCGGGCCGGGCAGGGTCGGGTCCACCGGAGGTCGGCGCACGGTCACCACCCCCGGGGGGACATCGGCCCCTGGACGGTGGCGAACTCGTGGTCCGACAGGGCCTCGCGCAGCCACAGCAGGGGCAGGGTCACCAGCGGTGCGACCAGCAGGGTGAGCCCGGCGCCGACGCCGACGGCGACCGCGACGGCGGACAGGCCGGTGCGCGGGTCCCCCATGAGGACGCCGAGCCCGGCGTAGGCCAGGCCCACGCCGAGCGCGGTGAGCAGGACGGTGCCCAGGGCGAACAGCCGCGAGGTGCGGGCGCCGACGCCGCCGGGCGCCCCGGTGTTGCGGTGGATGAGCGACACCAGGTATCCGGCCAGGCACAGGATCAGGGCGTAGCGGCCGATCGCGTGGTCGGCCGGCGGCAGCACGTCCAGGGCCAGGCCGATGCCGAACCCCCAGCCGGCGGCGGCCGCGGGGCCGGTGGTCAGGGCCAGGGCGACGACGGCGGCCACCGCCAGGTCGGGTCCGGGGCCGCCGTCGGAGAGCGCGCCGAACGGGAGCCGGTTGACGACCACCGCCTGGACGAGCACGACCGCGGCCACCGAGAGCAGGGTCACGGCGGACCTCATGGCTACTTCTCCCTCTCGGGTGCGTCGGGCTTGGGCGGGAGCACGGAGTCCCTGGGGTCCTCGGCCGGACCGGCGACGACGACGCCGACCAGGTCCAGGGAGGCGAAGTCGACCGCGGGCGCCAGGACCGCGAGGCGGCTGAGCGCGCCCGGGGCGACCTGCACGTCCTCGACGGTGCCGATGGGCACCCCGGGGACGAACGGCGCCCCTTCGTGGGAGCCGAGGGTGACCAGCCGGTCCCCGGCCTCCACGGGCGCCTCCATGTCGAACAGCTCCAGGGTGAGGTCGGCCTCGGGCCCGCCGGGCACGGTGCCGCCGGTGACGACGCCGATCTTGCGGGTCGACTCCAGGCGGGCGCCGACCGCCGAGGTGACGTCGGTGGCGAGCAGCACGGTGGCGGTGCGCGGGCCCGCCTCGATGACCCGGCCGACCAGCCCCTGGCCGTTGACGACGGTCATGTCGGTGGTGATCCCGGACTCGGTCCCGGCGTCGATGGTGGCGACGTCGGCGTAGCCGCGCGGGGTGGTGCGGGTGACCGCCTGGGCGGGGACGATCTCGTAGCCGCCCATCCCGGACAGGTGCAGCAGCTCGTCCAGGTCGGCGGCGCGGCCCTCGTCGAGGCGGGCGGCGTGCAGCTCCTCCTTGAGCTCGGCGTTGGCCGCTTCGAGTTCGGCGATGCGCGCGGAGGCCTCGGGGGCTCGCCGCACGGTGTCGTAGAGGCCGCCGACCGGCGCGGCCACGTACCCCGCGCCCGCGGCGGCGGGGGCGAAGACCAGTTCGCCGCCCGCGCGGGCCGCCGAGGTGACCGGGTTCTGGCCGGGTCGGCCGTCCAGGACGAGCAGGACCACCGACAGGGCGACGAGCACCAGCAGGGTGATCCGGGATCTGGGGCTGTCGCGCAGCATCAGCGCCGCCGTTCGGGGACGAGGACCTGGTGGAGGCGCTCGTAGTTCTCCACGCAGGTGCCGGAGCCGATGGCGACCGAGTCCAGGGCGTTGTCCGCGACGTGGATGGGCATCCCGGTCTCGTGCAGGAGCCGCTCGTCGAGGCCGCGCAGCAGGGCGCCGCCGCCGGTGACGGCGATGCCGCGGTCCATGATGTCGCCGGACAGCTCGGGCGGGCACTTGTCGAGGCTGGTGCGGACCGCGTCGATGATGGCGGTGACGGGTTCCTCGACGGCCTGGCGGACGTCGGACTCGGCCATGACGATGGTCTTGGGCAGGCCGCTGATGAGGTCGCGGCCGCGCACCTCGGCGTGCAGTTCCTCGGCCCCGGTCGGGTAGGCCGAGCCGATGGCGAGTTTGAGCTCCTCGGCGGTGCGCTCCCCGATCATCAGGGAGTACTCCTTCTTGACGAAGGTCATGATCGCCTGGTCGAGCTCGTCGCCGCCGACCCGGATGGACTGGGAGGTGACGATGCCGCCCATGGAGATGACGGCGACCTCGGTGGTGCCGCCGCCGATGTCGACGACCATGTTGCCGGTGGGCTCGTGGACGGGGAGCCCGGCGCCGATGGCGGCGGCCATGGGCTCCTCGATGATGTAGACCCGGCGGGCGCCCGCCTGGTACCCGGCCTCCTTGACCGCGCGGTGCTCCACGGACGTGATGCCGCTGGGGACCGCGACGATGATGCGGGGCTTGGCGAAGTGGCGGCGGCGGTGGATCTTCTGGATGAAGTAGCGCAGCATCCGCTCGGTGATCTCGAAGTCGGCGATGACGCCGTCCTTGAGCGGGCGGATGGCGGTGATGTTGGTCGGTGTGCGGCCGATCATCTGTTTGGCCTCGATGCCCACCGCGACGATCTTGCCGGTCGAGGTGTTGAGGGCGACGACCGAGGGTTCGTTCAGGACGATGCCGCGGCCACGCACGTACACGAGCGTGTTGGCGGTCCCCAGGTCGACGGCCATGTCCCGGCCGAGAAAAGCAAGGTTGTTCGGCATGTAACGTCCTCAGAGGCGCCGTGACGGACGTGGTTGCCCGGGGCGACCATACGTAGTCGTTCCGGCACGATAGGTATTCAGTCCCCCGTATGGTAACGGTCGGCACTTACCTGGTTACGCAAACACACCGAATCGTTGTCTTCCCCTGGTCCGCGGCGCGCAGACGGCAGGAGCGGGGGACGGGGGACGGCGCGGGAGCACGTCGAAGACGACAGCCTAGCTCCGCGATCCCCGCCCCGGCGGGGATTCCGCACAATCGCCGCCCCGTGCAGCACGAAGGGCCGCCCCCGCCGGGGGCGGCCCTTCGGCCTTGGTCCTCGAACGATCCGGGATCAACCCAGGTCGGGGAAGAACAGCTTGATCTCGCGCTCGGCGGAGTAGGTGGAGTCCGAACCGTGCACGATGTTCTGCTGCACCTCCAGGGCGAAATCGCCGCGGATGGTGCCCGGGGAGGCGGTGACCGGGTCGGTCGCACCGGCCAGGGCGCGGAACGCCTCGATGGCGCGCTCGCCCTCGACCACCAGCGCCACCAGCGGACCACCGGTGATGAACTCCACCAGCGAGCCGAAGAACGGCCGCTCGGAGTGCTCCTCGTAGTGGGTCCTGGCGGTCTCGGCGTCGAGCGTGCGCAGCTCCATCGCGACGATCCTCAGGCCCTTGCGCTCGATGCGCGAGATGACCTCGCCGACGATGTTGCGGCGGACGCCGTCCGGCTTGATGAGAACGAGGCTGCGTTCCACGTGCGATTCAACTCCTCGGTGGACTTCCGCGTGGCGCGAGGGCACGACGCCCACGGCGTCGGTGCACGCGGAAACGTGCGTCACACTATCGCGTTCAGGGCTCCGACGAGGCACCGACGGCGGTCTCCGCCTCCCGGGCGGCCTCGGCCTCGGCCCGCGCCCGGTGGGCGGCCTTCATCTCGTCGGTCCGCCGGCCCAGGATGACACCGGTGACCCACAGGGACACGAAGACCACGGCGACCAGCATGCCGCCCGGGAGCATGAACGAGGTGAACAGGAACGCGGCCTGGAGCGCCCAGGAGGCGTAGTGGGCCCAGCGGTACTTCTGGAGCCCGGCGAGCACCAGGGCCGCGACGGCCATGGTGCCCCACAGGCTTCCGGCGAAGGCGGGGTCCATACCCGCCAGGGTCACGGCCACGGGGATGAAGAGGCCGATGACGATGACCTCGAAGGCCAACACGACGGCGCAGACGACACGCACGGTGGGAATTCCCTTCGTAATGAGAAGCGCCGGCCCGCTACTCCCCCGCGCCGCGCAGCAGGTGGACCGCGTCTCCCGCGGTGACCACCGAACCGGTGACGAGCACCCCGGAGCCGCCGAACTCGCCGTCGTCCTCGGCCCGGCCCACGGCCAGGTCGATCGCGTCGTCGAGTCGGGGCGCCAGGTGGACGCGGTCCTCGCCGAAGATCCGCACCGCGATGGCGGCCAGGGACTCCGGGTCGAGGGAACGGGGTGAGGAGTTGCGGGTGACGACGATCTCGTCGAGCAATGGTTCCAGGGGATCCAGGATCCCTTCGACGTCCTTGTCGGCCATGATCGCGACCACGCCCACCAGGCGGGAGAAGCCGAAGGCCTCTTCCACGGCGGCGGCCGTCGCGATCATTCCGGCCGGGTTGTGCGCGGCGTCCGCGATGACGGTGGGGCTGGTGCGCACCACTTCGAGACGCCCGGGGGAATCGACTCCGGCCAGGGCCTCGGCGACGATGGCGGGGTCCAGGCCGGCCGTGTCCTCGCCCGTGGCGGCGAACGCCTCGACCGCGGCCACGGCCACGGCGGCGTTCGATGCCTGGTGGGCGCCGAACATCGGCAGGAACAGGTTGTCGTAGCTCGCGGTGAGGCCCTTGACGGCGATCTGCTGACCGCCCACCGCCACCTCGCGGCCCAGCACCCCGAACTCCAGGCCCTCGCGGGCCACTCGGGCGCCGACCTCGGACGCGTTGCGCAGCAGGACCTCGGCCGCGGCCACCGGTTGCTGGGCGACGACCGCGACGGAGTCGGACTTGATGATGCCCGCCTTCTCCTCGGCGATGCCCTCGACGGTGTCGGGCAGGTACTCGGTGTGGTCGATACCGATGGGTGTGATCACCGCGACGTCGCCGTCCACCACGTTGGTGGCGTCCCAGCGGCCTCCCATGCCCACCTCGACGACGGCGACGTCGACCGGGGTGTCGGCGAAGACCGCGTAGGCCATCACCGTCAGGATCTCGAAGAACGACAGAGGTGCGTCGTTCATCGCGTCGGCCATCTCGATGTAGGGGCGGATGTCGTCGAAGGTCTCGACGAACCGCTCCTGCGAGACGGGTTCTCCGTCGACGACGATGCGTTCCCGGACGGTGCGCAGGTGCGGGCTGGTGTAGCGGCCCGTGCGCAGGCCTCGGGCGCGCATGAGCGCGTCGATCATGCGGGCGGTGGAGGTCTTGCCGTTGGTGCCCGTGACGTGGATGACCCGGAAGTTCCGCTGTGGATCGCCCAAGAGGTCCAGCAGGGTGCGGACGCGGTCCAAACGGGGGTCGATGTCGGTCTCGGGTGCCCGGGCGAGGATCTGCGCCGTCACTTCGGCGTAGCGCGCGTCGGCGCGTTCCTCACTCACGGCTGCTGAGAGATCGGGGTCGGGGTGTACACACCGCGTCAGTGTACGCGTCCCCGCGGGGGTGTGACCTCCGGGTACGGGGTCCGGACCGCGATATAACCGGGACCATACTGGGGGCATGCCCGACCTTGACCCTTTCTTCTCCGAGTGGTCCGGCCGCGCCGCCGGCTCGACCCGCAGCCTGGAGCGCGCCCGGGAGCTGATGCGCGCCCTGGACCTGGACGGGGACCGGCCGCCGGTGCTGGGGGTGGTGGGGTCCAAGGGCAAGGGGACCACGGCCACCACGGCCGCGGCGGCGCTGTCCTCGGCGGGTCTGCGGACCGTGCTGGCCACCGGGCCGAGCTTCCGCTCCTACCGGGAGCGGGTGCGGGTGGACGGGGCCTCGGTCTCCGACGGGGTGCTGGACGCCCTGGGCGCGCGGATCGACCGGGCCCGGCGTTCGCTGCCCGGTCCGGCGGAGTCCGGCGGGTACCTGGCGCCGAGCGGGCTGTTCCTCGTCGCCGCCCTGCTGCACGCCCGCGGGATCGGCGCCGACGTGTGCGTGCTGGAGGCCGGGATGGGCGGCCACCGCGACGAGTTGCGGCTGATCGGCCCGGAGGTGGTCGCCCTTGGTGCGGTCTTCGCCGAACACATAGGTGTTCTTGGGGGGACCGTGACCGAGATCGCCCGGGAGAAGACCCGGGTGGCCGGGGAGCGCACCCGGAGTCTGGTCCGGCTGCCGCAGACCCCGGAGGTCGCCGCGGCCGTGGACGCCGCCCTGGCCGAGGCGACCGGCGGCCGGGTGCGGGCCGAGATCGCCGACCCGCGGGAGCCCGGGACCGAGCCGCCGGCGGAGCTGCGCCCGCCGGGGCTGTCGGCCGCCTCGGGGGTGCTGGGCACGGCCGCGGCCGCCCGGATGCTGGAGCACCTGGGCCGTGGCCCGCTGGACCCGGACCGGCTGCACGCGGTGCTGCGCACCCTGCGGCTGCCCGCCCGGCTGTCGCGGCACCCGGTGCCCGGCGCGGCCGGGGCCGAGGTCATCGTGGACTCGGCGATCGACCGGGTGGGGGTGGCCGCGGCGCTGGACCACGCGCGCGCCGCCTGGGGCGGGGTGGACCACGTGCTGCTGTGCCTGCCCGACCACAAGGACGTCTCGGGCGCGGTGGCGGTGCTGGGCGATCTGCCGGTGACCATGGTGCGGCTGCCCGAGGCGCACCTGCGGTTCGAGTACGCCCCGCCCGCGCACTGGGGCCGGGTGGACGCCGCCGACCTCTCCCCCGCCCGGGTGGCCGCCCTGGGCGGCCGGGTGCTGGCGCTGGGCACGGTCTACTTCACCGGCCGGATGACCGAGGTCCTGGACGTGCCCACGGACCGGCTCTTCGGCCGGCCCGCCGCCCTGTGAAAGCACGGGGGCGGGGGCGGCGCCGGTGCACCGCCCCCGCCCCTCACTCGCCGGGTGGGGCTACTGCCGAGGCCTAGCGGCCGGGGCGGTAGCTCTCCTGGCCCTGCGGGTTGAGCTCGTCGAACTTCACGCGCTCGGCCGCCCGCAGACGCGGGTCGGTGATCTTCAGGACGTCCAGTCCGCGGACGATGTCGTTGGAGTAGATGTAGCCGTTGTAGTAGTAGGTCGACCAGGTGTTGTTGTCCAGGACACCGGGCTCGACGCGGGAGTCCACGTCGAAGAAGGCGATCTCACGCGGCTTCTTGGGGTTGTTGAAGTCCATGACGGACACGCCGCCCTGGTACCAGGACTGGACGAAGAAGTCCTGGCCCGGGACCGGGATCAGCGAGCCGTTGTGGGCGACACAGGTCTGCGTGGTCCCCTGGTGCCGGTCGATCTTGTAGTAGCTGGCGAAGTCCAGCTCCGGCTGGCCCTGGTTGAGGCCCTTGATCGTGAAGATCGCGTTGGCCCCGCGGTTGGGCCCGATCGCCTCGGTGCAGGTCGGGGCACCGCCGCCGCCGAGCTCGTCGGTGAACAGCACGTTCTTGGCGTCGTTGGTGAACGTCGCCGAGTGCCAGAACGCGAAGTTCGTGTCCTGGACGACCTCGGTGACGACCGGGTTGAGCGGGTCGGAGATGTCCATCAGGATGCCGTCGCCCATGCACGCGCCCGCGGCGATGTCCTTCTCCGCGTAGACGGTGATGTCGTGGCAGCCCTGGGTGGGCAGCAGCAGGCCGGGCTGGCTGTGGTTGCCGCCGTCCGGGAACAGGACCGGCTCGTTGACGATCGCGGCCGAGGCCGGGTCGTCGTGCGGCACCTCGATGATGGAGATCTTGTCGTGCGGCGGCTGGCAGTTGGGGAAGTTCGCCGACGGCGAGTACGACGACACGTAGATGAGGTCGCTCTCGCCGTCCTTGCTCGGAACCAGCGTGTTGGTGTGCGAGCCGCAGTCGGTGCGCACGGCGGCCACGTACTGCGGGTTCGCCTTGTCCGAGATGTCGAAGATCCGGACGCCCTCGAACCCGTTGGGGTCGGTGACGGGCACGGCGGGGGCGCCGCACTGGTCGCTGGCGCGCGGGGAGTCGACGGACACGTAGAGCAGGTCGCCGCTCACCGACACGTCGCCCTGGCTGCCGGGGCAGAGGACCTCGGTGAGGACCGAGGTGTTCTCCGGGTCGGAGATGTCGTAGATGACGAAGCCGTCGTAGTTGCCGCCGATGGCGTAGTCACCGGTGAACGCCAGGTCGGAGTTGGTGCCTCGGACGGCGGAGGGCTTGGGCACGTAGGCCACGTGCTCGATGTTGGGGCTGTGGATCGAGTCGGCCGGGGGCGTGTCCGCGTGAGCGGTCGCCGGGCCGAGCAGACCCACGAGCAGGGAGGCCGCTGCGGTCGCCGCCAGTGCGACGGTGCGGTGCAGGCCCCTCCTGGTGCGTGGTGCGGGCATCGGGACTCCTGTGCACTAGGGGGCGGTCGGGGGAGTTACGTGAAGAGACCGCGGCGTGCACGGCCGCGGTCCCTCTCACGTCACCCGTCCCGGCCCGGTGCGGGCCGGGGGGCTTGCGCTCGGGTCAGCGGCGGCCGGGCCGGTACTCCGGCTGCGACTGCGGGTTGAACTCGTCCATGGGGACGCGCTCGGCCGCGCGGACCCGCGGGTCGGTGATCTTGATGACGTCCAGGCCCCGGGTGATGTCCGAGGAGTAGACGTAGCCGTTGTAGTAGTAGGCCGACCAGGAGCCGCCGAGCACGAGGGTGTTCTCGTTGATCGGGGCGCGGTCGAAGTAGCCGATCTCCTTCGGCTTGGCCGGGTCGTTGAAGTCGATGACGGAGACGCCGCCCTGGTACCAGGACTGGACGAAGAAGTCCTGGCCCGGGACCGGGATCAGCGAGCCGTTGTGGGCGACGCAGTTCTCCGTGGTGGACTGCACGCGCGGGATCTTGTAGTAGCCCTCGAAGGACAGCTCGGGCTCGGCGTCGGTGCCGCCGATGGTGTAGATCGCGTTGGCGCCGCGCTCGGAGGCGATGGTGTCCAGGCAGGTCGCGCCGCCGCCACCGCCCAGCTCGTCGGTGAACAGCACCGTCTTGCCGTCGTTGGTGAACGTCGCCGAGTGCCAGAACGCGAAGTTGGTGTCGCGCACGACGTCGGTGACGACCGGGGCGGCCGGGTCGGAGATGTCCAGCAGGATGCCGTCGCCCATGCACGCGCCCGCGGCGATGTCGAGCTTGGGGTAGACGGTGATGTCGTGGCAGCCGCTGGTGTTGGTGTAGCCGCCGTCCGGGAAGAGGACGGGGGCGTCGATCACCTGGGCGGAGGCCGGGTCGTCGAGGGGGACCTCGATGACGGAGATCTTGTCGTGCGGCGGCTGGCAGTTGGGGAACGTCGCCGACGGGGAGTACGAGGAGACGTAGATGTACTCGTGCTCGCCGTCCTTGCCCGGGACCAGGGTGTTGGTGTGCGAGCCGCAGTCGGTGCGCACGGCCGCGACGTACTGCGGGTTCGCCTTGTCCGAGATGTCGAAGATCCGGATGCCCTCGAACCCGTTCGGGTCGGTGGTGGGCACGGCGGGGGCGCCGCACTCGTCGCTGGCCCGGGCGTAGTCGACGGAGAAGTACAGCAGGTCGCCGCTGACCGACACGTCGCCCTGGCCGCCGGGACACAGGACCTCGGAGACGATCTGCGGGTCCTGCGGGGTGGAGATGTCGTAGATGACGAACCCGTTGTAGTTGCCGCCGATGGCGTAGTCGCCGACAAACGCCAGGTCGGAGTTGAAGTCGCTCATCGCCGCGGTCTTGGGGACGTTCGCGACGTGCGTGATGTTCGCGCTGGTCTCGGCGTCGCTGACGAAGGTCTGGTCGGCGGACGCGGCGGAGGGCGCGAGGAGGGACGCGACGAGGGCTCCGGCCCCGGCGAGGGCGACCGTTCCCTTCTTCAGCGCGGATCTCCACGAACGCGGCGGGGAGGTTGGCACGGGGGACGACGCCATGGGGGCTCCTGTTCGGATGTGTCGTTAAACAGGAAGAAAGTACACACTTCAACATCTATCTGTATAGGGGGGAACAAAAGAAACACACCGGTTAACACACTGTCCACACGACCCGATCCGGCTACGCACGGTGCCTAGGTTCCTGCGGAGGCGGGTGGCGTGCCGGACCGGTCGGCGATGTGCCGGATTCCAGGGTTTCCCCTGTTCGCCGTGGCCGTTACGGATGGTGCTGATGTCCGGAAAAGGACGGTTGCGACTGGGGGTTGAACTCGTCCATGACCACGCCCTGTGCCTGTTCCAGGCGCGGATCGGTGAGCCGGAGCACGTCGATCCCGTGTCGGATATCGGACGAATAGACATGCCCGTTGTAGTAGTACGCCGACCAGGAACCGGCGGTGCGCAGGGCCTGCGGGTCCCAGGGCCCCCGGTCGAAGTGGCCGATCTCCACCGGGTGGTCGGGGTCGGTCAGGTCGATGACGGAGACGCCGCCCTGGTACCAGGACTGGACGAAGAAGTCCTGGCCCGGAACCGGGATCAGTGAACCGTTGTGCGCCACACAGTTCTCGGTTTCGGTCTGATGACGCGGCAGTTTGTAGTAGCTCCTGAAATCGAGTTCCGATCGGTCCCCCACACCATTGAGCGCGTAGATCGCATTCGCCCCGCGTTCGGGCCCGACCCCCTCGGTGCAGACCGCCCCGCTCCCCCCGCCCAGCTCGTCGGTGAACAGCACGTACCGGGCGTCGTCGGTGAACGTCGCCGAGTGCCAGAACGCGAAATTGGGGTCCCGCACCCGGTCCAGCACCCGCGGCCGCACCGGGTCGGAGATGTCGAGCAGCAGCCCGTCGCCCAGGCAGGCCGCGGCCGCGATGCCGCGTTCGGGGTAGGCCGTGATGTCGTGGCAGCCGGTGGTGGACTCGGCGCCGCCGTCGGGGAACAGCACCGGCTCCGCCACCACGCGGGCGGCCGCCGGGTCGGCCAGGGGCACCTCGATCACGGCGACCTTGTCGTGCGGGGGCCTGCACTGGGGAAAGCGCTCCGAGGGCGAGTACGAGGAGACGTAGACGTACTCGTGCTCCCCGTCGGCCCCCGGGACGAGGGTGTTGGTGTGCGAGCCGCAGTCGGTGCGCACGGCCGCGACGTACCGCGGGTTCGCCTTGTCCGAGATGTCGAAGATGCGGACGCCCTCGAACCCGTCGGGGTCGGTGGCCGGGACCGCCGGCGCGCCGCACTCGTCGTTCGCGCGCGGGTAGTCCACCGAGAAGTACAGCAGGTCCCCGCTGACCGACACGTCGCCCTGGCCGCCCGGGCACAGGACCGTGGACACCACCGAGGGGCGGGTCGGGTCGGAGATGTCGTAGACGGCGAACCCGTCGTAGTTGCCGCCGACGGCGTGGTCGCCGGTGAAGGCCAGGTCGGAGTTGAAGGCGCCCTCCCGGTCCAGCGGCGCGGGCCTGGGCAGTCCGCCCACCCGGACCACCCCCTCGGCGGAGACGTCCCCGTCCTCCGCGACGGTCGCCGCCCCGGGGACCGCGGCCGTCGCGGCCAGCACGAACGCGGCCGCACCGGCGCCGCCCCCGCGCAGGAGCGCGCGGCACGGCCCTTCCCGTCGCCCGGTCTCCTCGCCCACGACCCACCTCCGACACACAGAGCAACAAATCGCCTACTTTGTGTTGTACTCCTCTGGTAAGCCCTGGACCAGGAGAAACACCGCAAGGCGTGCACACGCACCAGATGCGACAGACGGGACACCCGGGGCACGGGGAGTGAACAAAACGGTGGAGACACGCGGCCAAGGGTGGACAAAACACCCGGGGAGTGAGTAGAAAGCCCAGCAGAGCGTTCTCCTCCGGCCGGGCCCACCGCGCCGGGGGCGGCGCAGAGCCCCCGGGCCCGCCCCACACCCCCGTTCCTTGGAGGACACCCCGTGCGTCGCCTGGTACTCGCGGCAGGAACCGCTCTCGTGCTCCTGGGAGCCTCGGCCTGCACCGGGGAGGACGCGCCGCAGGAATCGGCGAACGTCATCGCCCCCGGCGCCCCCGGGGAGTCGTCCTCCCCGGCCACCGCCGAGCAGATCGCCGCCCTGGCCGAGGAGCAGGGCCACAACGAGGCCGACGTCGTCTACCTCGTGAAGATGATCGAGCACCACGCCCAGGCGCTGGACATGGCCGACCTGGCACCCACCCGCCACCAGCGGGCGGGCATCGGCGGTATCGCCGAGCGGATCAGCGCCGCCCAGGGGCCGGAGATCACCGCCATGGAGAGCTGGCTGGAGACGAACGTCTTCGGCCCGGCCCGGGAGAACCCCGCCCACCAGAACTTCTGCGGCCTGGAGGGCGACGGCACCCACCACGGCGAGGGCGAGGTCCCGGCCTGCGACCTCCAGGTGGACCACGAGGACATGCCGGGCATGGTCTCGGAGGAGGACATGGCGCGGCTGGAGGCCGCCGACGGCGACGAGTTCGACCGGCTGTTCGTGGAGCTGATGACCGCCCACCACCGGGGCGCGGTGGCGATGGCCGAGGAGGTCCTGGAGTTCGGCAAGGACCAGACGGTGATGAAGATGGCCAACGACCTCATCGCCGAGCAGAACACCGAGATCGAGCGCATGGAGGCGGTCCTGGAGAACGAGGACTGATCCCGCCCACCACGGATGCACAAAGGGATGGTGCCCTCCCCGGGGAGGGCACCATCCCTTTGTGCTTCTCGGCGCGTACTGTTCGAGTTCGAGCGGCC
>NZ_JBJJBV010000135.1:0-25877 GCF_045446735.1 Nocardiopsis protaetiae | reverse complement strand
GGCCCGGTGGTGTTGATCTGGGACAACCACTCCTCCCACTCCGGCAAGAAGATGACCGCCCAGATCACGGCACGGGACTGGGTGCGGGTGGTGTTCCTGCCCCGGTACGCGCCCGAGCTGAACCCGGTGGAGACGCTGTGGGCGCACCTCAAACGGGTGCTCAGAAGCCGTCTGTTCCGGAGTCTGGAGGATTTGGAGCAGGTGATCAACGCGCATCTGCGTCTGGTGCGCAAGCGCACCGATCTGCTGCGGGGGTTCATCGAGTCGGTCGGCTTGGAACCCTCACCGTTTCCGTCAACCGCATAATCAAAGATCAGTAGGCGGCCAGGACCAGATCGCGGGTGCGATAGGTGCCGTGCCGGACGATCTCGTTGTTCTTCAGACCGCCCTTCTCGGTCTGGAAGGTCTCCAGGACGTGCTCGACGTCGTCCCGTTCCAGCCCGTAGAGGTGAAAGAGGTAGGCGTCCAGTTCGGCGCGGAGAGTCGCTCTGCGGTCCTCGTCCCAGGGGAACGGCGGCCCGTCGTAGTCGAGATCCCGGGCGAAGGGCTCCATATCGTGGGCGGTGTAGACGAGTTCGAGGACCCGGGGGACGAGGAAGCCCAAGTGGGAATCCAGCTGTGCGGGGGTGGGGACCGGAAGCTGTTTCCAGGTCATGAGGGCCATGTGCGCGCCATTGATCTTCTGGCGGCTCACATAGTCGAAGACCAGGGAGCTCTGCACCGCGTACAGGGCGGCCACCAGCGTCGTCGGCTGGTGAACGAACATCAGTGGCAGGGTGTGGCCCACTCCCGTCCGCGGAAGGAGAACCGGGATAGCCGTGCGCTCGTCCGTGGACCGACAGACGTCGCGCCACCCGTAGAGCCATCCGCGATCCCAGCCAGAAGCGGACAGTCGGGAGTCCACACCTTCATGGAATTCCTCTCTCCCGCCCGCCCCAGGGCGCCGGGGGTCGTGTTCGGGCACCCAGTAGCGGGGCAGGGGGACGGACCTCGGGTCGGCGTCGGCCTTGGGGATCATGCGATGGGCGCCGTCCTCACCCTCACCGAAGCCGTTCCAGCGATGGTCGAAATGGTGGGCCATCTTCGCCTCGTAGAGGGGGAGCATCCGTCTTCCACCACGTACGAAGACATTGCCCTCCAGCACCCATCCCCTGTCCTCCAGATCCCGCCGCGACCGGAACATCCCGGAGTCGTCGGTCATGTTGAACAGATTTTTAAATCTGGCCCTCCAGGAATTCCCGTCCGGCACACTTTCCTTCCAAAGCACCGGAAGATGACGGTAGACGGAGAGGGCGAGATCTGCGTCCTTCCTGCTCTTGAAGGCCGGAAGAGAGCCGGTATTGGGACTGATCAGACGAATCTCATCGGCATTCAAGGGGAAAACTCGGCGTTCGTCTTCCAGGTGTTCCGAGGCATGGAGGAAGAAGGCGTAGCGCGCCTCGTGCTCCTCAAGCCCTCGACCGACCAGCGAGAACAAACAAAACCTGTAGCTGGCATGAACTCCGGGGAACAACTGTTTGAGGTTCTCGAAGTCGTACAGCGAGGCAATGGATTTCTTCCGGGTCAATCCCGCGAACAACTCCTGGGCGCCAGCACTCGTGGCGACCCCAGTGGGAACGACCACGCCGATCCGCCCACGCCCGCCTACCAGCCCGGTGAACAGTTCGACGAAGAGCTGGTCCACCTGGAGGGTGTTCACGCCCTTGACCGAGAGCCCCTTCGCGCACAGCGGGTAGATCTCCGACCGACTCGTGAAGTGCAGTGTCGCCTTCACCCGGCGCCGGGCCTGCCGATACCTCTCCCCCGCCTCCGGATACTCCTTGCGCCACCGTTCGATCGCCTTGCGGCGGGCCACCCCGGAGATGCGGGCCAGCGCGGGTTCGACCACGCTGAAGTACTTCTTGTCCTCGAAGTCGAGCTTGTCCCAGGGCGGGTTCGACAGGACGCAGTCGAATCCGCCGTCCCACCCGGTGCTGTCATCGGCCCCGTCCCCGTCGGAGCACACCCGGAAGATGTCGGGGAACTCCAGGTGCCAGTGGAAGAACCGGTACCGCTCACGCAGACGGAGGATCTCCTCATGGGTGGCGGCGGACGCCGCCGCCCCCTCCGGGTCCTGCAACGCGCGGAAGGCCTCCGCGGTCACCGGCCGGGGTGCTCCTTCGACCTTCTCCCAGAAGAACGCCGCGCACCACGCGTCGGCGATGTGCAGGTCCCTGCGGTACTCGGCGGATTCGCGCCAGGCGCGGTAGACCCTCTCCTGGCGACGGACGTCGCGCAGGCTTCCGACCCGGATCCGGTAGAGGCCGTGCAGCCCCGCGGCGAAGCCGGTGTTGTCGACCTTGACCCCTTCACCCTCGGGATCGAACAGGCCCGCCTGTCCCCCGCGTTCCAGGGTGTTGGCCCGCCCCAGAGAGGTGGCGATGCCCCGGTCGTCCCCCTCGATCGGTGTGAACGCCGCATCGGGCACCCCCGCCCGCAGCCGTGCGGGGGTCGCGCCGACCAGGGCGTTGCCGTGTTTGATGTGCGGGTCGAGCAGGTCCAGCGGCCGCCCCGGCGACATGCCCTCCAGCCACAGCGCCATCTTGGTGACGGCGACCGCCATGGGGTTGAGGTCGATCCCGTACAGACAACGCGCGACGACATCGTGGAGGGCTTCGCGGTAGGCGTCCTGTGTGGGTTCGGGCGTCCCTTCCCGTACCGCCGCCACCCGCTTGGCGATGCGCTGGGCCGCGGCGACGAGCATATGCCCGGATCCGCAGGCGGGATCACAGACCGTGACGGAGAGCAGCATCTCCGCGATGGTGTCCGCGGGGTCGAGTTCACGGTGTTCGGCGACCTTGACCTCACCGCGTTTGACCGCGTCGTCGAGGACGGGGTCGAGCGAGGAGTCGAGCAGCCGCTCGATGAGCGATGACGGAGTGTAGTAGGCACCGGTCATCTTCCTCGTGTTGCCCGCCCGGTGGACGAGGCGGAAGGACAGGTCCGCGGGGCAGTGCTCGGGGGTGCTCTCCAGCAGGGATTCGTAGACGGCGCCGAGTTCGCGCGAGGACAGGGTCCGGAAGGCGACCTTGCGCCGACGGCCGGTGTCGGCGTCCCGCACCCGGGACAATCCGCGCACCGCCCGCAGGAGCACCTCGTTGCTCAACGCGGCCCCGCGCAGGGGCTCGTCCTCCTCGGTGGGGGTGAACAGGCCGCCCAGTCCGACCAGCCCCAGTTCGGGGCGGCCGTCCTCATCGCCGAGGGCGTCCAGGACCATGCGCAGCGCCCGGTACAGGTCGCCGTGGGGCCCGCCGCGTCCCCGACCGGCCAGGCGGCTCAGCCTGGCGAAGGAGAAATAGGTGGCGTAGCGCTTCCTGGTCTGCTCGTCGGTCTCGGGCGGATGGAGCAGGTCGCGGTCTTCGATGACCGCAACGAAGAGGATTCTGAACACGAGCCGCAGCAACGCCCCGTGCAGGGCACCGACATCCAGCGCCCGGCGCAGGCCGGTGTTGGCCGGATGGCGGAGGAACCCGGTGCCCAGGACGGCGAGGGCCTCCTCGACGTTCTCGCGGAGGGCGTCGAGCGCCCGGACCCCCGAGCGCAGGGCGTCCTCACGCCACCGTTCCATGGGGCAGGCGGCGGGCGGCTCCTGGTCAACGGTCTCGAAACGGGAGGCGTGGCAGGTGCGGAAGAGTCCGATGAACTCGTGGACCAGTTCGCCGTCGAAGATCGCCTCAAGGTCCCAGGAGACGAAGGTGCTGCCGGCCAGGGTGTGGGAGTCGCGCAGCAGGCGCAGTTCACGCCCGTTGGTGACGATGCCCCACAGGTGTTCGGAGGTGCGGTTGAGCGCCTCCTGGAGCAGGGATTGCGGGGCGGGCGCGCCGTCGGGGCCGCGTGTCCCGAGTTCGGTGCCCCAGGGGACGAGGTGGACCAGGAGGTGCTGGTAACGGTGGGTGACCGGCAGGAGGGCGGCCGGTTCGTCATCGGGGCGGACCCCGAGGATGCGCAGCCCGGCCAGCCTCCCGAAGCCCAACTGCTCGAAGAGCGGTTCGATCCACCGCCGGCTCGCCGCCCCGGTGGGATCGGCCGGCACCCGCCCTTCCTCGGTACGGCGGGGCAGGTCGCGGCGGATCACCCACCAGGCGTCGCGGAGCAGGTGCCAGCGCCGCTCCGCGGCGTCGTCGACCGACCCGGAGCCGACGACCCCGTAGTCGGCGGGTTGGGAGTGGGGGACGTCCCGCCCTTCGGCGATACGGAGGAGCATGTCCGAGGGCAACAGCCCGCCGACGCTGTGCACCACGGACGAGGGCAGGGTGGGGGGCATCGGCGATCCTCATGCGCGGGGGGGTGAATGCACTGGATCGTGCGTTTCAGTCTTTTCCGAACACCCCGATGAGGAAACAGGATCGAAAGTCGGGTTTACCGGAGAAATACAAGAGGGCCATCTGTCCCATCAACAAAAGGCGCCCCTCTGAAAAACTTCTGCCACTGGTTCACCGAAGTTCGCACACGAGGACATGAACATAGAAAGAACCCACTGCCAAGGAGCCCCTTACCCTCGGCCGGATCCGCAACGCCCCGGTATCTCCGTCTCGGACCAGGTTCGCGAGGCCTGAGCGGTGGCCTCCGATGCCCCGGTGAGCGGAGCGGCCGCGTCGGAGTCGTGGAGAACTCCGGTGATCCCGTGGCCGGATGCGGCCAACGGCCCCGGTTTCCCGTATCCGGACGCTTTCCGGCGGTGGAACACCGTCCCACAGCTGGTATCAACGATGCGTGATGTCCCACGGACCACGGGTGTCCGTACGCCTCGAACGGGAAGAGGGAGCTTGTGGCCGGGGGTGACCGGGAACGTGCCCGCATCGTGGACTTCTGGCGGGCAGTGGAGCTCTTCGAACCGCAGAAGGTGGACCGGGTCGATCTGAGAAGCGGCACCCCCGTGGCCGAGGTGGAGCCGGGCCTGCCCCTGCCCTGGGAGCCGGGGAGCACCCTGGGGAACAAGCGTCCGCCGCGTAACACCGTCTGGCGGCACACGGTGTACCTCGGGGTGTTCTCCACCGTGGAGACCGATGCCGTCCTGGACCGGGTCTTCGGCGCCGACCCCCGGCAGGTGGAGACCCGGACCGACGCGAAAGCCGCGCTGGGCGCCTTCGACGTGGACGAGCAGGGGCAGGCCCTGATCGGTACCCATGCGGTGTCCACCTGCGGCTGGGCTATCGGCAGGACCCTGTCCCCGGGGCCGCGTGCCAAGGACTGGTTGGAGGGGTTCGACCGGGCGGAGGAACGCTTCGGAACCCTTTACGAGTGGCTTGTCGCCGAACCCGGCCCGGGGCCGACACAGGCGCTATTGTCCCTGGTGGACGGGGGTCTGGTCTCCGCTCCCCTGGTCAAGGTCTGGGAGGCCGTCCGTGCCTCGCTCTCGATGACGGCCGACATGGCCGGAACCCTCTCCGTGGGCGGAATCGATATCGAGGTGTCGGGATCGGCGGAAGCGTCGATGGCCACCGGATCCGAGGAATCCCAGGAGGACGGAGCCGGCGGCCGACGATCGCGCGTCCTGGGGCATCCGGAACTGGACGCCCTACAGCGGGTGCTGGCCTCCCTGCTCGGTGTACGAGGGCGGCTCACGCTCGGAATGCGGATCAAGAGTTACCCGGTCTCCCAGACCCGGGCCCAAGAGGAATCCGAGCGGCAAGAGATCCTGTTGGCCGGCCGGCAGGGCGACACCGATGCTCCTTTGAACGATGAGAACGTGGAGCCCGCAGAGACTCCGCTGCTGAACAGCTTCATCGCCGACGACCTGGCATCGGTCGCCGAGGCCGTGCGCAAGGGCGAGTACGGTGCGGCGCTGCGCGCGTACCTCTCCTCCTCCCGAGAGGTGGCGGCTATCCCTCGGACGGATGTGCGTGAGGAGGGGGCCGCCGCGATGCGCCGGGTCTCCCCGGGACACACCCCTCCCGGGCGCTGGCCCGCCAAGGACACCCACCCCTTGGCCCTGAGCCAGCAGATCGCGGTCAACACCATCACGCGTACCCTCGGGGACCGGCCCGGCCTGTTCGCCGTGAACGGCCCGCCCGGCACCGGCAAGACCACGCTGCTGCGCGACCTCGTCGCGCATGTGGTCGTGGAGCGGGCCCGGGTGCTGGCGGGGTTCGACAAGCCCTGGGACGCCTTCACGGGATGGGGCGCCTGGGAGACCTCGCGGGGGCGGACCGCCTTCCCCCGGCTGCGACCGGAGCTGGCGGGGTTCGAGATCGTCGTCGCCTCGGCCAACAACGGCGCGGTGGACAACGTCACCACCGAGATTCCGGGCCGTCAGGCCGTGGATGAACGCTGGAAGCACGCCGACTACTTCGCGGCCACCGCCACGAACGTGCTCGACGACGGCAAGGGAGACAAGAAGGCCTGGGGGACCCTGGCCGCCCAGCTGGGCAACGCGCGCAACCGCCGCACCTTCGTCAAGCGCTTCTGGTGGGGGAACCGCCCCGACGGTTCCCGGGGCGAACACGGGATGTACGCGCTGCTCAGGAATCTCGACCAGGAGGGTCGCGGCGACCAGGGCGCGGCCGTGCGGCAGTGGCGGGAAGCCGTCGGGGAGTTCACCCGCGCTCTGCGGGAGCGGGACCGCCTGGTCGAGGCCCGCGCGGCGGTCGCCCGCGATCTGGAGCGCCTTCCCGGACTCGGGCGGGAGGTGGACCGGGCGACCCGGGCGGTGAACCTGCGTGAGCGGGAACTGGCATCGGCGCGGGGCGACCACGAGGACGCGGCGCTCGCACACCGGGAGATTCTGGAGCGGCGGCTGTCGGTAGAGGCGGAACGGTCCCGGCACTGGGAGTTCAAACCGGGCTTCTGGGATGTCGTGTTCTCTCTGGGCCGCCGGTTGCGCGAGTGGCAGAAGAAGGACGACGATTTCGTGAGCGTCATCGGAGAGCTCAGCGAGATCGAGCATGAAAAGGGCTTGGAGGAAGCGGAGGCCCGGCAGCGAACGAGCCGGTGCGAACTCGCTCTCGACTCCGCGGACAGCGCCCTTGCGAAGGCCCGGCGAGGGCTGTCCGCCGCCGAACAGAACGTGGACACGGCCTGGCGGGCCTGGCCCGACCACGTCCCCCTCGGTGACGTGCTCACCGACGAGCGGGCACGTGAGCTGAGCGCCCCCTGGAGCGACCCCGAGCTGACCAGGGCCCGCACCGAGGTGTTCCTGGCCGCGCTGGCCGTGCACGAGGCGTTCGTCCGGGCGGTGCCGGGCAAGCTCTCCAAGAACCTGCGCGCCGCGATGCAGGTGCTGTCCGGCGAGGCCCGCAACGCCCCCGACGACCTGGTGCGCGATGCCCTGCGCGGCCTGTTCCTGGTGGTCCCGGTCGTCTCGTCGACCTTCGCCTCCTACCCGCGGCTCTTCGGCGCGTTCGACTCCGAGTCACTGGGGTGGCTGCTGGTGGACGAGGCCGGGCAGGCCGCACCCCAGCAGGTGGTGGGCGCGCTGTGGCGGGCGCGGCGGGCGGTGATCGTGGGCGACCCGCTCCAGCTGGAGCCGGTGACCTCGCTGTCCCTCCCCGCCCAGCAGCACCTGCGGAACCGGTTCGGGGTGGAGGAGCGGTGGCTGCCCGCTCGCACCTCGGTCCAGGCCCTGGCGGACTCGGTGACCCCGCTGGGCACCCTGCTCGACCGCGACGAGGGGGAGCCCCTATGGGTGGGATCGCCGCTGCGGGTGCACCGGCGGTGCGACGACCCGATGTTCACCGTCTCCAACCTGGTCGCCTACGACGGGATGATGGTGTACGGCACGCCGTCGCGACAGGACCTGGAACTGCCGCCCAGCCAATGGGTGCACGTTCCGGCATCCGGTGCGGGGTCCGCGGACCACTGGCGCCCGGCGGAGGGCAGGGCGCTGAAATGGCTTCTGGAAGGGCTCGCACTCCGCGGCCACCCGATGAGCGACGTGTTCGTGCTCGCCCCGTTCCGTGCGGTGGCGAACCGGGTGCGCGGCATCGCCACGGGGTTCGGTGTCCCGAACGACCGGACCGGCACCATCCACACCTCCCAGGGCAAGGAGGCGGGCGTGGTGGTCTTCGTCCTGGGCGGATCCCCCGACCGTGAGGGGGCGATGGAGTGGGCCAGCCGGACCCCCAACCTGCTGAACGTGGCCGCCAGCCGCGCCAAGCGCAGGCTCTACGTCATCGGCGACCACACCGCCTGGGCCCACCGGCACCACTTCGCGACCCTGGGCCGTCACCTCCCGCTGCGCGAGCGCGTAGGCGGCTGACCCGCCGGGCCTCGGGCGGCACCCGATCGGTGCCGCCCCAAGCCCACGAGCGACCGCCCTCAGGCCCGGGCGGGTTCGATGCCCATCGCCTCCAGCTGCTTCCACAGCGGGTTCAGCGACTCCTGGGGGTCGCGGAAGAAGCGGCTGCCCCGGATGCGCACGAACGTCCAGCCGACCCGCTCCAGTTCCCGCTGGCGGGCGGCGTCGTCGGGGGCGTTCTCCTCGGTGTGGAAGGCGTCGCCGTCGCACTCCACGGCCAGGCGGCGGGTGCCGCCCTCCACCACCAGGTCGATGCGGTACCGCCCGGCGCGGTACTGGGGCCGCACCCGGTAGCCGCGTTCGTGCAGGGCCCGGTAGACCCGCTGTTCGAAGAGGCTGTCGAAGGGCTCGACCCGCTCGTCGGCGGGGACCTCGCCCAGGCCGGTGCCGATCTGGTCCTCGGCGGGCCGGGAGAGGTGGTCCAGGTAGCGGCGGCGCATGTCGGTCTCGCCGAGGTCGGACAGGGCGAAGCTGTGGAACACCCACACCTGGTCGCGGGCGCGGGAGGCTGCGACGTTGATGATCTGCTGGTCGGGCACCGAGCTGAAGGGGGACGGCCGGCGCGGCACACCGTCCACGTCGAAGGGCGCGTAGACGCACCCCAGGAACATCACGTCTCGTTCGTCGCCCTGGAAGGCGGAGGCGTTGCCGACGCGGATCTGCCGCTCCACCCGCACGTCCAGGGACAGGACGTCGGTGAGCAGCTCCTCGATGAGCGCCTGCTGCGCGGTGCCCAGCAGGGTGACCACACCCATGGTCCGCCCCTCGTAGGCGGGGTCGGCGCAGCAGCGGACGACCCGGTCGACCAGGGCCCGCGCCTCGGCCCGGTTGACCTGCTTCTGTCCCCGGCCCTCGACCATGCCCTCGGCGACGTGGACGGTGCGCACCGGCGGGAGGCGGTCGGCCGCGTACTGGCGCAGCGGTTGCAGGCGCCCCTGGTAGAACTCCTCGTTGGAGAAGCCGATGATCTCGGGCATGCACCGGAAGTGCTCGCTGAGCATGAGCTGGCCGCGGCTGCCCGCGAGCCCGGCGGCGATGTCGAAGAGGCTGTTGTTGGGGGCGAACAGGTTGCGGCGGGGTGCGGAGAAGGACGCCAGCCTGCGCTCCTGGAGGGCGAACAGCTGGTCCTGGTCGAGTCCGGCGTTGCGCGGGCTGACCTGCTTGTCGTCGCCCACGACCACCAGGCGCTTGCCCAGCCAGGCCAGCAGGAGGGCCTCCGGGCCGGACTGGCTGGCCTCGTCGATGATGACGACGTCGAAGGCGCCGGGCCGGTCCATCGGGACGGTGGACACCACCTGGTAGAGCGGCATGATCCAGGCGGGGACGGCGGGCTGGCAGTCGCGCAGGCTCTCGCGGGCCTGGCGCTGGTGGCGGGCGGCGTGGCGGCCGGTGCCCTTGCCGATGCGGCGGATGCTCTGCTGGTAGGCGCGCAGGGCGACCTCCTGGTCCGCGGTGAGGCGGGACAGGCAGGACCGCCACGCCTTGGCGGCCGCCAGTCGGCCCATGGTCAGGCGCACCTCGCCGTCGGCCTCGGCGAGGCGGGCGCGGCAGTCCTCCTCCGCCTTGGGATCGGTGAGCTCGGCGAGCCGGTGGTTCCACGCGGACCACGCCCAGGCGTGGTCGAGGGCCCCCAGCCGCTCCTCCCACCGCTCGTCGCCGGGGTCGGCGGTGACCGCCGCGGCCAGGCCTCGGTGGTGTTCGGCCACCGCGCGCTCGGCGGCGCGGTACTCCTGCTCCAGGCGGTGCGCGGCGCGGGCGCGCTCCATGTCCGCGAGGGCGCGCTCGTAGGCGTCGGTGTCGGCGTCCTCCAGGGCGGTGCGGGCCCTGCCCAGGGGCGAGGGCGCGGCACCGGACCGGGCCCGCTGCCGGTCGCTCCAGGTGTAGAGGAGCGACAGGGCGGAGGAGATGAGCTCGCGGGCGGGGACGGCGTCGTGGCGGGCGTCGACCGCGGCCAGGAGCAGGGTGAGCCGGTCCACGCGGGTGTCGTCGGCCCAGTCCAGGGCGGCCAGGGCGGGGACGGGTTCGGTCGCCGCGGTCAGGGCGGTGTGGGCGTCGGCGAGTTCCAGGAGCCGGTCCAGGTCGTCCAGGTCCTCGCGCAGCGGGGCCAGGCGTTCGAGCGGGTCGGACCAGTCGAGGTCGGCAGGGCGGCCCGCGGCGCGCAGGGCGTCGCCGACGCGGCGTTCCAGGGCGATGCGGTGGTGGACCAGCGCGAGCTCTTCGGGGGTGTCCAGGGCGCTGCCGTCGACGGTGACGCTCTCCAGGAACACGGCGTGGTCCTTGTAAAGGCGGGTGCGCATCCCCAGCGGACCCTTGAGCCTGCGCCCGGCGGCGAACCCCTCCTTCAGGGCCGTGGCGTGGCGCAGCGCGTCGGGGAAGGCGAAGGCGTCCAGGCCGTCGACGCGCACGTCCGCGATGGCGGCGAGCTCGGTCTCGGCGCGCCGCACCTCGGTGCGCACCCGTTCGGCCTGGGTGCGGACCTGGCGGTCCCGTCCGGCCAGGACTGCGGAGCGCTGCTCGGCCCAGTGCGGGTCCAGCCGCCGGGTGCGGTCGCGGCGGGTGGTGAAATCGGTGAGGAGTCCGCGCATCCGCGCGCTCTCCTGGCGGGAGAGCCGCGTGAGGACCTCCTCGGTGGCGGTGTCCCAGACGTCGGCGGACTCGGCGGCGGCCTGCTCGGCACGGCGGATGTCCTCGACCGCCCGCGCGTGGGCGGCGGGGTCGGGGAGCTCGTCGGCCCCCGGCATCTCGGCGGCGATCGCGCGCTGTTCGGGGGTGAAGGCGCGGGCGGCGGCCAGCAGGGCGTGGGCGGTCTGGGCGGTGAGCGTGCGCTCGAACCCCGGAACCGGGCCCAGCCAGGAGTGCGCGGCCTCGTCGTCGACGAGCTTGCGGGCGATCTGCGAGAGGGTGCCGCCGTAGCCGCCGGGTCCCTCGGGGTGGAGGTGGGTCTCGCGTTCGCGGATGGCCCGCAGCTCCTTCAGGGTCCGGTCGCGCCGGCCCCGGGCATGGTCGAGGCGGTCCTGGAGGCGGGAGACCTCGGTTTCGGCGCTCCGGTCGTCGTGCTGGGACTGGCGTTCGAGGATGGCCCGGACCGAGGCCTCCAGTTCGCGCTGGGCCTCGACGCCGTCGCCGGTGCGGCTGACCGCCAGCGGCCGGATCTCCTCGGGGAGCTTGTCCTTGAGGACCTTGAGGGCGCGGGTGGTCTGGCTGGTGATGAGGATGCGCTGCCCGTGGGCGAGCAGGTCGGTGACAAGGTTGGCGATGGTGTGGGTCTTGCCGGTGCCGGGCGGGCCCTGGACGACGACGAGGTCGCTGTCGCGCAGGCGGGTGGCGATCTCGCGCTGCTCGGCGTTGGAGGGCAGGGAGAAGTACAGCTCCTCGTGGTCGGACCCGCCGCCACCGGCCGCACCGCCCGTGCCGGCCGCGGCCGGTGCCCCGCCGCCCTCGCCCTCGCCGACGATGTGGCGCAGCAGCTCGGGTTCGCCGCCCTGGCGCCGCAGGGTCTCGACGATCGTGGTGAGGGCGTTGAGCTGCCCGCGCTTGGGGCGCTCGCGCAGCACCAGCGCGGGGGCGAAGGAGACCTGGGGGCGGTTCCCGTCCGCGGGTCGGCGGGCCGCCCCGGGATCGTAGGCGGCGTCGGCGGCGGCCCGGACCGTCCATTCGCGCAGGGCGGTGTGCAGGTCCTCCAGCGCCCCGGTGCCCTCGTGTTCGGCGGCGGCGCCGAGGTGCTCCAGGACCTTGGCGCGGTCCTCCTCGCGCAGGCGCTGGGCGACCTCCAGCATGTCCTCCTCCAGCGCGAAGCCGAGGGCGTCGGGGTCCAGGCCGACCTCCAGGGTGCCGCGGTCGTCCAGCGAGAGCACCACGCGGCGGGTGAGCAGGTGGCGGCGGACCGCCTGCCCCTCGGAAGCCCAGGCCAGGTGCCCGAAGCCCAGGACCAGCTCGTAGGACTCGCCCAGGTCCACGGCCTCCTGGTGGATGCGGAAGGCCTCCTCGTAGAGGCGGGCCCGGCGGCGGACGACGCGTTCGCGGTCGGCCCAGGCCGACCAGGTGCGGGCCCAGGCGGCGTGGGCCGCGCGGAGGACGTCCCGGTCGGGGTGCTCGTCCAGGGTGATGGACCTCTGGTCGCCGTCCCGGTCGTTGTCCTCCGAGCCGGTCTCCCCGTCGCCCTCCTCGTCCTCGTCGACCGGCAGGCCGACGTCCCGCGGCCGGACCGGTTCGAGCGGGGTGTCCAGCAGCGCCGGCGGCTCCTCCCGCTGGGGGTCGCGGCACTCCAGGAGGTCGACCCAGGCGTGCAGTTCCTCCGGCGGCAGCGGCGGCCCGGTGCGGTCGACCCGCTCCATCCGCAGCCACTGGTCGGAGTCCTCGGGATCCAGGAGGCCGGAGACGATCCCGGGGGCGTCCCGGGGCAGGTCCTCGAACCACAGGATCCGCGCCGCCCCCTCCAGGGTCCGGACGGGGGTGGTGCGCAGCTCCTCGGACTCGACGAGAAACTGGAACATCTGCGTGACTCCGGCGGAGGCCGGGGCGCGATCGGGGGCTGCCACGAGGTGCGGAACTCTCTGTTCGGGAGGCGAGGCGCCGGGGAGAGCGCCTGCGAGGCGGGGGCGGGCGGGCCGGGCCTAAGCCCGCGGGGTCGGGTCGGGATCGGCGTGAACCCGGGGGGAGGCGCCCGCCGTCCTGGTCGGCGCACGGGCATCACACCCCGTCCAGGATACACCCGCCCGCCTTGTGAACGCAGTTCACAAGCACCTTGGCCGCACTTCCCCCTCCCCCTCTCGGACACCGCTACCGCGGAGGGCGGCTCTGCCACAGCATGAGCGTGGTCGCGCCCTGGAGAGTGCCGCGCCCCAAGGGAAACAGGCAGAGCCGGGCGACCTCGGGATGCCGCCCCGGGTTCGGGCAGGGGAAGACGGCCAGGACGCGCATGACCAGGAGGAGTTCCCCGGCCGCCAACCGGGCGGGAACACGGCGGCGCACTCCCACATCGCCTCCAGCGGCGAAGGACGCCGATCAGAAATGCACGGAAAGGCAGACCAGCCAGACATCGTCGTCCAGAGCCTCGATGTACCGGTCGATCCGGCCGTAGCAGACCTCGCTCTCCGGCCACGACCCCCTGCCCTCGATCCACTCCCCTTCCAGGGTGACCAGGGCGGCCCCGACCAGCGTGCGCCCCCGGTTCTGCGAGACCAGCGCAGCCGTGGCGGCGTGGAACTTCCCGGGGTCGGCATCGGGCCGGTCCCGCCCGGAGAGGATGTCGTCCTCCCTCTCATGGAAGCGGACCGGCCACCTGCGCCAGACCTCCTCCTCCGCCCGGGTGCGCAGGAAGTCCAGGTCGAGGAGACCCTTGGGGCCGCCATCGCAGGCGATGTGGGTGGACAGCACGGCGCCCGGCGGGAAGGCGAGGCGATTGACGAGGTCGGAGGCTCCCCGGTGGACGCTCAGGAAGTGGCCCGCCCAGCGGCCGCCGATGGACCACTCGTCGCAGCGGGAGTTCTGGCCCCAGGGGAGAGCGGGATCGTACATGAAGGGACGCAGGATCCCGTCGAGTTGTTTCTCCAGTTCGATGTCCGGGTCACGCCGCAGGGCGACCACCACCGGCTTGTAGGACACATGCCCTCCTTCACAAGAAGCCTTCACGGGAAAACCGAGAGTAATCACCGACAGCGACAATCCCTGAGGTGGTCCGACATCGGATTGACCGTGAGAACTCCCATAACACTCGAAACTCCACCCCCTTTCTACACATCAGCACTTATCCAAAGAGATAGAACATAGTGTGAAATATTGACCCCACCGGAACGGGAAGTTCTCCTGAGAGCGCGTCGACACCTCGACCGTTCGCGGAGGCCCGATGACCGCTCTGCCGTACGACCCGGATGAGACACCACCCGCCCCTTCGCCCGAGCCCCGCGCCCGGGGCATCTCCGCCAGGCTCGTGCGCACCTTCATCAAAGAGGTCACCGAATCCCTCGGCCGCGGCGGGCAGGACGAGGAACAGCTGCGCTCCCCCGCCAAGGACCTGGTCCAAAGCCTGGGAGCCGCGCTCGGAGTACCGAACAAGGTCTACGGCGAGGTACGCCTCCCCGAGTTGCGGGCCCGACCCGATTTCGGCGTCGACTTCACCGGGATCTCCCGGGGGCCGAACAGCAGAATCGGCTACATCGAACTCAAGAGGCCCGGGAGCCCCCTGCCTCCCAGCCCTTATCTCGACAAGCGGGACAGGGAGCAATGGGAGAAATTCCAGCGCCTCCCCAACGTCCTCTACAGCAACGGCACCCAATGGGCGCTGTTCCGCATGGGCGAGCAGCGGGGGAGAACGGTCACCACCCCCGACTTCACCACCCGGAGGATTCCCTCCGCCGCCATCGACCCCGCCTTCGAACGACTGATCCAGGACTTCCTCACCTGGAGCCCCGAACCCGAGCACGACCTCGACCGGCTGATCTCCCGCCTGGCCCATCTCTGCGCGCAGATGAGGGACGAGGTCGTCGACATCCTGGCGGAGGAGAGCACGTCACCCCGCGGGAACCCCTTCACCCGCCTGGCCCAGGAGTGGCGTGACCTGCTGTTCCCCCATCTGGAGCCCGGGCCGGCATTCGCCGACGTCTACGCCCAGACCATCACCTTCTCCCTGCTGCTGGCGCGCGAGTCCGGGGTGGGGTTCACCGGCCGCAGTGTGCGCGAGATCGGTGAACTCCTCGGCAAGCGTCACCCGTTCCTCGGCGAGGCCTTCGCCGTCCTGACCTCGTCTCCCACCGTGCAGGAGCAGACCGTTCTGCCCATGCTGATCCGGATCCTGGAGCCGGTGGACTGGCAGCGGCTGGTCCGCAGCAGGCGCTCCGCCCACACGGACCTGTACGAGACCTTCCTCGAACGCTACGACCCCGAGCTGCGCAAGAGCTCCGGCTCGTACTACACGCCGGAACCGGTCGCGCGCTTCATGGTGGAGTTCACCGATTCCCTGCTGGGCGAGCGCCTGCACATACCGCTCGGCATCGCCGACGAGGCGGTGACCACGGTGGACCCCGCGATGGGCAGCGGTACCTTCCTGTCCGCGGTGATGGACCGTGCCGCCCGGACCCTTACCGCGGAGTTCGGGACCGCACATGCCCGCACACACCTGAAGGACCTGTACCGCGACCGGTTGATCGGTTTCGAGCGCAGTACCGCCGCCTTCTCCGTGGCGGAGCTGCGCCTGCACCAGCTGCTCCAGGAGAAGTACAGCACCGAGGTCCCCGACGAGCACCACCGGTTCCTGAGCAACACCCTGGACGACCCGCACCACGTGTACGAGAAGTTCGGGATGCGCTACGACGAGATCATCCGTTTCCGGGAGGCCGCCAACCACGTCAAGCGCACCACCCGGGTGATGGCGGTCATCGGGAACCCGCCCTATATCCGGCACGCCAAACGCAACGACCCGGCTCCGTGGTTGGAGAAGCGCCGTGAAGCGGCCGGGGACCCGGTCACCGCCCGCCCGTCCATGGACGAGTTCCGCGAACCCGGCAACGGCGCATTGGAGTTCAAGCTCTCCGCCGTGAGCCTGTACTTCTGGCGCTGGGCCACTTGGAAGGTCTTCGACGCGCACCCCGACCGGCCCAGCGGAGTCGTGGCCTTTGTGAGCACCTCCGCCTACCTCACTCAGAATGCGTTCGCCGGTATGCGCCGCTACCTACGGGAGACCGCCGACGAAGGGTGGATCATCGACCTCTCCCCCGAGGGGCACCAGTCTCCGGTGAACACCCGGGTGTTCGGCGGGGTGCAGCAGCCGATCTGCATCGGGATCTTCGCTCGTTACGGCAGGCCCAGGCCCGACACTCCAGCGCGAATCCGTTACAACGCCGTGGAGGGAACCAAGGAAGCCAAGTTCGCCGCGCTGGCGCACGACCCGGGGCTGCGCCTGGACGGTGACGGCTGGCGGGAGTGCGACCAGGCGTGGACAGCTCCGTTCCGCCCAGTCGGTGCGGAGTGGGAGGGGTATCCGGCCGCCGGTGATCTGTTCCCGTGGCATTCACCCGGGGTCAAAGCGAACCGGACCTGGGTCATCGCGCCGGACAGGCGAACACTGGAACAGCGCTGGAACCGGCTCGCCTCCGCCGACCCCCGGCACAAGGACGGGCTCTTCAAGGCGACGGGGGATCGCGATACGCGTCGGCGGTTCCCCGGTAGGCGCGCCGTCTCCGAGGAGACCCGGTCGCCCGGAACAGCTCCCATCGCCCACCGGGTCTTCGACAGGCAGTACTTCATCGACGATGAACGATTCGTGGACCGTCCCCGCCCCGCGCTGCGTGGCGCCCATGGCCCCGCGCAGATCCACGCGGTGGAAGCGCACACCAACACCATCACCTCCGGTCCGGGCCTGGTCTTCACCTCCCTGGTCCCCGACAACGACTACTTCCAGGGACATCACGGAGGCCGGGTGCTGCCGCTGTACCGGACCGCCGGCGCGACCTCCCCGAACCTCGCCCGAGGCCTCCTGGGCCACCTGTCCAAACGCCTCGGCCGTCCCGTCTCCCCCGAGGACGTCATGTCCTACCTGGCTGCGGTGGTCTCCCACCCCGGCTACACGGAACGCTTCCGTGAACGGCTGCGGGTACCCGGAATCCGTGTCCCCCTCACCACCGATCCGCTCCTGTGGGGACAGGCCGTCGGCCTGGGCCGCCAGGTCATCTGGCTGCACACCTACGGCGACCGCTGCACGGACGTCGCGGCGGGCCGCCCACCGGGCCCGCCCCGGCTGCCCGCCCACCGGCGGCCGACGGTCCTCGAAGAGATCCCGAACCGGATAGGCCGCCTACCCGAGCACATCCGCTTCGAGCCCGGGGACGATGACACAGGGCGGCTCCATGTCGGGGACGGGGTGATCGCCCCGGTGTCCCCGGCGGTGTGGGCGTACGACGTGGGGGGCATGCGCGTCGTGGACAAGTGGTTCTCCGCCCGGCAGGGCGGCCCCCGGCGCGGGCGGCGGGGCTCGCCCCTGGACGACATCCGACCCGAGCGGTGGACCACCCGGTTCACCGACGACCTGTTGCGGCTGCTCGCGGTCCTGACCCGGCTGGTCGATCTGGAACCGGCACAGCGGGAACTGCTCGACCGGGTGCTCGACGGCCCGCTGGTCTCCACGGACGATCTCACCCGGGCGGATGTGCTGCCGGTCTCACCGGTATCGCGCAAGGCCCCCCGCCCCGGAGGCCAGGAGGAACTACCCCTGGTCTGAACCGCCCTCGGCGACCTTCCTTGTCCTCCCGGGCCCGCTCACAGGCGGCGCGGGCTCAGAGGGGCGGAGTTCAGAGGGGCCAGGCGGCGGACGCCGCGGCAACCTCGCGGACACGGTGCCCGCGGAACGTGTCCAGTCCGGTGGTCTCCACGTCCAGCACGGCGAAGAGCATTCGCCGGGGGTCGACCCCAGGGTCTCGGGTCAGGCGGCCTTGGTTGACTTCCTCCCCCTCCTGAAGGAGGGGAATTCCAACCGTCCTCAACGGGACGGTTCCGCTTACGCGGACTGCCTCACGACAGCGGTTTCCTGTTTCGTCGCCGACCGCGGAAGGGAGGACCCCTGCCGTCTCACACCGGCTCCACAGGCCTACCCCGGGGCCAGGCCCCGGAGCACGGCACGTCCTGCCGTAAGGATGTTCTTCGCCGCGTTGAACTCACGGTCGTGCCGTGTGCGGCAGTGCGGGCACGTCCAGAACCGGGTGCCCAGCGAAAGATGCTTCAACAGGTGCCCGCAGTCCGAGCACGTCTTGGACGAGGGGAACCACCGGTCGATGACCACCAGGGTGCGACCCTGCCGTTCGGCCTTGTACTCCAACTGGCGGCGGAACTCACCGAAGGCGGCGTCCAGCACCGCCCGGTTGAGCCCCGCCTTCTGCCGCACCCGCCGACCGGGAACCTCGGAGGTGCCGCGTGCGGAAGCGGTCATGCCCCGCACGTTGAGGTCCTCGATCGCGATCACCTTGTGGGCGCGCACCAGACGGGTGGTGGTCTTGTGCAGGAAGTCGGCACGGGCGTGGCGGACCTTGCGGTGCGCGGCGGCGACCTTGCGCCCGGCCTTGCGGCGGTTGTTGGACCCGCGCTGTTTGCGGGCCATCCGGCGTTGGTAGCGGGCCAGATTCTTGGCTTTGCGGGCCAAGTGGCGGGGGTTGGCGATCCTCTCCCCGGTGGACAGGGTCGCGAAGTCCTTCACACCCAGGTCGACGCCGACCTCGACCCCGGACCCGGGTGCGGGGGCCGGGTCATCGGTGTCCACGGCGAAGGTGACGTACCAGCGGCCGTCCGGCTCCCGCGAGACGACCACCGTGGTCGGGTCCAGCGACCCGAGGTCCACACCGTCGAACGACCACGCCACCCGCAGCGGGACCTGGTGTTTGGCCAGGAACAGTTCGCCGTTCCTGATACGGAACGCCGATCGGGTGTAGTGCGCCGACTGGCGGCCGGTCCGGGTCTTGAACCGGGGGTAGCGGGCGCGTCCGGCGAAGAAGTTGGAGAAGGCGGTGTGCTGGTGCCTGAGCGTCTGCTGGAGCGGCACCGAGGACACCTCGGACAGGAACGCCAACTCCTGGGTCTTCTTCCACCCGGTCAGCGCGGCGTCGGTCTGCTTGTAGGTGGTCGTCTCACCGCGCCGGTGGTAAGCGGTGTGGCGCTCGGCCAGGGTCTTGTTCCACACCAGGCGCACACACCCGAACGTGCGGCCCAACTGGGCCGCTTGCTCGGTGTCCGGGTAGGCCCGGACCTTGTACGCCGTCCGCATACGGCGGAAATTACACCAAGGAGAGGCATGGGTAAGGCAGAACGGAAAAGTCCAGGCGGGCTGTCTCGGATTCTTCCCCGGCCTGAAGGCTGGGACATCCTCCGGGAAAGTCCAGTGAACACGCGTACCTCCACGGCGGGGGCGTCGAAAACGGGGCATCCCGGACGGCGGGGGCGCTTCGGCACGGGTCGTGTCAACCCGGAGGGGTCGCCCGCCGTCCTGGATATGAGCAGCCGGGACATCTCAGGGGTTAGCAGACTACACGCGACAGGTGTTAATGGGGCCAACAATCAGGAATTCCCCCGGAATCCACCACACCTGAGGGTCGAGTGGGAGGCCTCCTGTCGCCGGGGCCGCGGAATGCCGGAGGGATGCCCAAGGAATGTCCGAGGCGCCGGGCACCATGGACGGCACCGACACCCCCAACCCACCGGCAACTTGAAGAAATCCGACCACGATCGCGGTAGGTTCTCTTCAGGTGCACAGACCCCGAGAGGTGTCTCTTGCTGATCGCCGCACACGACCACCCCCGACGGGACGACCGCCTCGCCCGGCTGGGCACCTCCTGGCCGGTCATGGAGAAGGCCCTGCGCATGAGCGAGGCGGGTCTGCGCCGGGTGACCCGGAGCCACGGCCGGACGGCCTCGGGCCAGTACGCCTACCACGAGCGGCTCGCCGCCCTGCGGTCCGAGCAGAAGGTCCGGTACGGCTGGGAGAACGTCAGCCACTACCAGATCGACCTCACCGTCGACCCCGGGCGCACCATCGGCATCCAGACGCTGAGCGGGGACGCCAACACGGGATCGGAGGACGCCGTTCCGCGCAGCCAGCACCCGCGCGGCCCCAACGGGCGCCACCTCCTGGCCGACGAGGACGCGTTCGAGCAGCTCTCCCTGCCCGGACTGCCCGCGGAGTTCCTCCCGCGCCCGGTGGAACCCTCCGAGCTCGACGGGCTCCAGGTGTGGGTCTTCCTGACCTACCGAAAGCCCGAGACCGACAACGGCCCCGTGAAGTGGCATAGTGAACTGTCCCGCCCCGGCCCGCCCGACGAGCAGGGGTACCTCACCTCCTGGCACGAACGCATCCTGCTCCCCGAACTGGAGATCGGGCGCGTGGTCTTCCCCGAGGACGGCGAGGGGATGGAGCCGATCGACATCCCGGTCGGCTTCCGCTAACGACGAACACGCCCGGTGGCGGCCCCGCCGGGCCCACAACCGACAGGGCAGCGCACACCATGGTCACGCCGTCACGCATCCGACTCGCACGGGAGCGCAGGGCGCTCACCCTGGCGCGGCTGTCGGCCCTGACGGGGATATCGCAGCAGAGCCTGTCCAACTACGAGAACGCCCGCGCCACCCCCACCGAGGGGACCCTGGGCAGGATCGCCCGGGCCCTGGGGTTCCCGGTGGGGTTCTTCACCGCGGACGAGGTCGAGGAGGTGGCCTCCGAGGCGGTGGCGTTCCGGGCCCGGACCAAGACCTCGATGCGCAAGCAGAAGGCCGTGCGCTCCCAGGCCGCGCTGGCGATCGAGTTCAACGACTGGCTCAGCGCGCACTTCGCGCTGCCCGCGCCGAACGTGCCCACCTACGGCCGTCCCTCCCCCGAGGACTGCGCCGAGACGGTGCGGGCGCTGTGGGAGCTGGGCGACACCGCGGCCCCGAACATGGTGCACCTGCTGGAGGCGCAGGGGATCCGCGTGTTCTCCCTGGACACCGAGCACCACGAGGTGGACGCGTTCGGGTTCTGGCGCGACTCGGTGCCCTATGTCTTCCTCAACACCGCCAAGAGCGGTGAGCGCGGGCGCTTCGACTGCGCCCACGAACTCGGCCACCTGGTCATGCACGGGGACGAGCGGCCGCTCAGCGGCCCGGAGGCCGAACGCGAGGCCAACCGGTTCGCCAGCGCCTTCCTCATGCCCCGGGCCGACGTCATCGCCCGCATGCCCGCGGGCGCCCAGGTCGACCAGATCCTCAAGGCCAAGTCGATCTGGCGGGTCTCCGCCATGGCCCTGACCCACCGGCTGCACGACCTGGAGCTGCTCACCGACTGGCAGTACCGGTCCAGCTGCCGCCGGCTGGCCGAGATGGGGTACCGCACCGCCGAACCGGACGGGATCGCCCGCGAGACCTCGCAGATCCTGCCCAAGGTGTTCTCCCTGCTGCGCGGCAAGGGCACCACGCCGGGCGGGGTGGCCGAGGAGCTGCGCATCCCGCTGTCGGAGCTCAACTCCCTGATGTTCGGGCTGTCGTTCACCTCCCGCCCCGGCCGGGGCGGCGGCCCGGGGCGGCGCCGGGAGCGCCCGGACCTGCGCGTGGTCCCCGCGCCCCGGTGAGCCCCGGTGACAGGGGCCGGATCGGCGGTGACAGACGCGGTGGTGGCCGACGCGGCGGCGGTCAGGCCCCGACCAGCTCCTCGGGGCTGGGCTGGGCGGGGTGCAGGTCCTCGGGCGCGGTGTGGAACCAGGCCTCCAGGAGCAGCTCGCTGAGCTCGTCCAGGTCGATCCCGTCGAGGTGGACGACCACCCACCCGAACCCGCCCGCGGTGAACTGCACCTCGAACACCTCAGGGCGCTCGGCCACCAGCGCGGCCTGCTCCAGCAGGGTCTGCTTGAGCCCCACCGTGGCGGTGCGCGGCCACAGGTAGCCGAACGCCTTCCCGCGCACCCGGAAGGTCGTGTACTTCTCCCCCTGCTGCGGCTCGCACTCCGGAAGCGCCTTCGCCAACCGCAGGAACCGCTCGATCTCCACACCCATGGGACGAGCCAACCACACCCCACCGACACCGGGGCCTCCGTGCCCCTTCGGGACAGGCCGTGAACCGGGGACCGTTCGCGAGTAGGGCACTGGCAAGCGACCGCCGACCCTACGGAGGCGAACCGGTGGCGGGCAGGACGACCGAGGCCGGGACCCAGAGGCCAGGCACCGCACCCTGCTCCCCGGCTGGCACCAGGCCCCAGCCCTCTCGGCCCGTCCCCAGAAGGAGAGCAGCCTCATGTGATGGGGCGATACCACAGCCTTCAACAGCCGCCACCGAGAGGTCGGTGTAAACAACACCGAAGATCCCGACGATCACCCACCGCACCCGGTTCAGGGTCCGGGAATCGTTGAGAAGACCGTAGTCCTCTGCGCAGGAGTTACCAAAGCCGAAAGTATGGGGCGCGATCCAGATGACTTTGGAGGCCAGTACGACCCCAGCTCATCGACAGGGGAGCACATACCCGGCCAGTCAATCACCATATTCTCGCAGCAGCGCGATCATATGGCGGATCTTGTGCACGGCATCTTCCGGAACAGGGTCCGGATTGAAATGCATCAGATCGTTGCGGATCTCGCGCAGCTCGTCAATGCGCCTCACGAAGACCTTCCTGTCGAGGGGCCACCCGAGAGCTTCCCATGCCTGAGTGTTCTGGAGGATGCGCTGGTAATCCCCCATGGAAAGATCATCGAAGGAACTTATACTGCGGCCCCCATCTGGCGAACACAGATTTGTTGCATATCCGATGTCGAAGGCGCCAGAGAGAACCCTCCGAAGCCTTTGATCAAGTTCACCAATAAGAAAGAATGGCGTGGCCATGGTACCATATGCCGCAGCAACGTCATTGGCCGTAACAATACCGGCGATGGCATTCGTTTGATCCCTGACCAGCACAAAGTCAAATTCCGAAAGCAGGGAAAGAATATCAATCAGATGCTGATCGTATGTGACATCGCGCGCCCTGATGATGGCTTTTGAAAAGGGAGCACTCGGGTCCGCATGCCTTGCGCGAGTGATCGACTCCCATGTAACAGCGCCTCGGAGGTTACGCGCTCCAGACAGAACAGCGAGTTGCGAGTAGCCATTGACAGCCATCTCAGTGATGGCTTCTTCGAAGGTCGCCGACGGGGAGACTGCCACAACCCCTGATAGCGCCGAAGGCAAATTTCCTACGGTCAGCCCAGGAACGTGGGTGTCCTCGCCTTCAGAGGAAGCAGTGGAATTCACCGTCACGGCACCCTTCTCTGATTCCCGCTCACTGTCCGCGTCCATCTGAGCGATCACCAGATTGACCTGAGCGTCGAGGTTCACCGCCTCGAAGTCGGGCACCGTCGACAAGCTGTGATTGTCCAGTTCGGCGACCATCTGTTCACTGATGAGGTAGCCGCGGCGCTCGGCTCCCCACCAACCGAGGAGGTCTCGGACCGTCAGGGTGAGCGGGTTCCCCTGCTCTGCTTCCTCCCTTGCCTTCTTCAGTCTCTCGTGGCGAGCGGTGGAGGGCTGCACGGCAACCTCATCCGATACCTGAGCGGCAACCGAGTCGAGAAGTCGCTGACGCAACGTATCCAATGTCGCACCGTCGTCCAGCACCCACGCGCGCCAACCGTCGAAGGATCCACTGCCTACTGCCGCCACGGCCGCACTGGAGGGAGATTTGAACTGCTGCCCGTCGACCAGCTCAATCATGGAGCCTTCGGTTACACGCGCAGAATGCGTCTCACCGATGCGTGGCCGATCAAAGGTGAGCTGCGTTCCCACCTCGAGAAGACCGGCCTCCACCAGATCCGCGATGCTGACACGCCGCCCCTCAAACAGATATGAGTTTCTCGCCTGGGCGCCGCTCGAATCACCATTGCTCACAAGGGCTGTCATCACGTTTACCCCCCTCAACCCGGCACAACGTCTGGCCCCGTCATCTTAGAGCTTCAACGGAGGCATGAAAGTGGAATCAAGAAGCAGGGCGGCGCTCCTTGAACACCCACATCCCGGCGATCTCCTCGGCACCGAGCAGCCTGCCCTGCTCGGACAGCCAGGAATGGTGGTCGGTGTGCTCCCGGAAACCGTCGTTGCTGACGACGATCCCGTTCTTGCGGCGGGCGATCTCCAGCACGTAAACGTCGGCTCCGCCCACCGTCCGGGACGGCACCCGGTGCAGGGCGCCCGCGGAGATCTCCCGGTCCACCTCCTCCCGCTCCTCTGCGCCCACGACGTACCGGAAATTGGCGTCCACGACCACGACGACCTCGACCCCGGGGTTCTGCACCCGCAGTTCCTCCAGAGCCGAGCGCAACCGGGCCAGACTGGCCCTGCCCCGACCGCTGTAGGAGAGGTTGGAGCCGTCCACCACCAGCGGCCCCTTCCCGGGGGCGTCCGCCCCGGAAGGCACGCCGGCGGGCACGGGCGAGGGCCTGCCGACGGAGGCGGCGACCTGGACGGGAGAGGGCACTGCGGGCTGCTGCTGCGGGTCGGGCTGTGCGGCGGGCGGTGCGACCGGCACCGCCCCCTCGTCGAGCCGGTCGTCCCCCGGGATCCGGGGGCGGGTCTGGAGGAACTCCCGCAGACTCGCCGCACTCACCCCCACCCCGGTCGTGGACAGGCCGAAGGCGTCGATCTCGCGGTCCACCAGGACGGTGCCGTCCCGGTCCATGACGGCCCGCACACCCAGGAGTCCGCTGAGGTCGTAGGTGTAGGTGAGCGTGAAGGAGGCCTCCTCCGGGTCCTCGAAGGGCGGCAGGTCGATGGGCAGCCTGGTCAGGCAGATGTTCGATTTGTTGTCGGCTCCGGTCTCGGCCGAGACGGGGTCCGCGGGGTCCCCCTCCCAGATCTCGACGCCGATGCGCTTCTGTCCGACGTCGTTGGGCCGGTAGTTCTTCTCCTGCGACCGGGGCAGGGTGGCGTTGCGGGGGATGATCTGGCTGAAGGAGCGCACCTCTTCGCCCGGACCGAGCTTGCGCGTGGAGACGGTGCCCAGCGCGTGCGTGGTGCCCACGGCGAGGTCGATGTCGACGTCACCGCCGTTGATCGCCGCGGCCACGGCGGCTCCCTGCGCGACGGAGGTCATGGGGTCGCACAGGTCCGAGGAGACGATGCGGTCCCCCATGATGTCGCCGACCATCCGCCGGACGAGGGGGATCTGGCTGCTGCCGCCGATCATGAGGACCGAGTCGATGTCCTCCGGGACCAGGTCGAGGTCGGCCAGGCATTTGCGGAGCGGTTCGACCGCCCGCTCCACCACGGGGCGGATGGCCTTCTCGAACTCCTCCCGGGTGACCTCCACGTTGGTCCTGCCGCCGGGTGCGGGAACGGCGACCACGGGCTCGGTCGACAGGCGGATCTTGGCCAGTTCGATCTCGCGGGCGAACACGGTCTTCTCGGCGAGGCCCTTGGGGCGTCTGCCCGCCTTCATCATGACCAGGCGGGCCAGGCCGTCGTCGAGTTCCAGCCCGCCCAGGTGGGGGACACCACGGGCCGCCCGCTCCTCGAACAGGCCGCCGTTCCCCTCCGCCTCCATGACCGTGACGTCGATGGTGCCGCCGCCCCAGTCGAAGGTGACGATGTTCTCCAGTCCGTCGTCGCCGAGCTGCTGCTTGTAGTACAGGGCGGCGGCGGTCGGCTCGTTGATGAGCGAGTCCACTTTGATCCCGGCTTCACGGGCCGCGGCCCGGGTACGGAACCGGGCGGCTCCGGCGGAGTTGGCCGGGACCGTGACGACCGCGGAGTCCAGCTCCAGGAAGTGCTCCTCCTCGGCCCGGTCCCGCATGGTCCGGAAGATGCCCGCGGCCACGGTGGAGGCGTGCCAGGAGCGTTGCCCGACCTGGACGTGCTCGTCCCCGGCCAGGAGGCGTTTGGCCGCCGCGGTGGCCTGCTGGGACCGGAGCTTGGCCTCCCAGCCGAACAGGACCTCCTCCCGCACCGAACTGACGCCGACCATGGAGGGGAACAACGACGCGAACGCCGGATACTGATCTTTGATGTGTGGGTTGACAGCCGAGCGAGCTGGGAAAACCCTGGCCATGGAGCTTCCCCTCTCCTCTCCCCGCACTCCTGCCGAGTACGAGAAACGACGCCTGGTCGCCGCGGAGCTGTTCGACCAGGGCGAGCTGT